>NZ_JAUEYJ010000012.1:0-232160 GCF_032489615.1 Bradyrhizobium sp. SZCCHNR1051
CTGGCGTTCAATCTCGATGTCGTGCGGCGCAGCGTCGAGCAACTCGCCGGCAAGCAAGAGCAGATGGCCCAGAGCATTGCGACGCTGCAAGCTGTCGCAGACGACATCAGACAGAGAATGTCGACAACCCCGCCTTCGTCGCCGTCCCAGCAGCAGGCGGCCCCGATCCCGCAGCATAAACCCTCGCAACCCAGGGCACAGTCAGCGGCTGTGCAGTCGTCAGTGCCTCGTCCGCTGCCCTCTGCCGGACCACCCCTGCTCTCGCGCTGATGGCCCAGATTGCCGGCGGGCTTTTTTATTGATGGGACGTAGACGCGCGCGGCATGACGGTGCGTAAGCTGCGCCTCAAGTCACGTATCGTGAATTTGTCGATACCCGCTTCCTTGATCACGCGATTGACCATCGTTTTGAAGTCGGACATTTGGCGTCCGGACTTCATAAGCCTGCGAAACTGCTGGAGAATCGACGTTCAACGGCGGCCCCACGGCCTACTACCTTCCGCCTATGAGAGCCTGGCAGAGCTGATGCTGTAATCGCTCCCGATGCTTGCAGCGCGACTGCACATCTGGGGCTTGGCGCGCACGTGCCACAACAAAGAAATATGCGGAGGGAACTGATGAATTTCACGAGCAGGAGATTCTTGGCTAGCATCTCGACGGTTGCCTTCCTCGTCGCCGGCACGCTTGGCGTCCGCGCCAACGACTCGGCGCTGAAGGCCGCCGGCGAGCCCGGGGCCTGGGCGATGGCGGGCCATGATTACGGCAACACCCGGTTCAGCCCGCTCAAGGAGATCAACACCGAGAACGCCGGCAAGCTGTCGCTGGTCTATTCGTTCTCGCTGGCCTCGCTACGCTCGAACGAGGCCTCGCCGATCGTGATCGGCAACACGCTCTACGTCTCGACGTCGTGGGGGCCGAAATACGTCTATGCGCTTGATGCCGCGACCGGCGCGCGCAAATGGACCTATGAGCCGGACATTCCGGACGATACGCTGCAATATGCCTGCTGCGACGTGAACAGCCGCGGCATCTCCTATGCCGACGGCAAGCTGTTCGTCGGCCGGCTCGACGGCAAGCTGACCGCGCTCGATGCCGCCACCGGCAGGGAGCTGTGGACGTCCAAGGTGGTCGACTACAAGCAGGGCTCGGTGATCACCTCGCCGCCGCTGGTCGTGCGCGACAAGGTCATCACCGGCTTCGGCGGCGGCGAGTACGGCGTGCGCGGCTCGCTGCAGGCCTACGACATCAACTCCGGCAAATTGGTCTGGCAGACCTTTACCGTGCCTGCGCCCGGCGAGCCCGGCAGCGAGACCTGGAAGGGCGACACCGGCCTGCATGGCGGCGGCGCGGCCTGGCTGGTCGGCTCCTACGATCCGAAGAGCGACACGGTCTATTGGGGCACCAGCAACCCCGGTCCTTGGAACACCGCTGTGCGCTCGACCGGCAATGGCGATTTCGGCAAGCTGACCAATCTGTATACGGCGTCCACGCTGGCGCTCGATCCGAACACCGGCAAGATCAAGTGGCACATCCAGACGACGCCTGCCGATGCCTGGGACTATGACGGCGTCAACGAGGCTATTCTCGCCGATCTCAAGGTTGGCGGTGCGGCTGTCCCGACGCTGATGAAGGCCGATCGCAACGGCTTCTTCTTCGTGGCCAACCGCGAGACCGGCAAGGTGATCTCGGCCGAGAAGTACGTCTTCGCCAACTGGGCGCAGAAATGGGACATCTCGACGTTGCGCGCGGTCGAGGATCCGGACAAACGGCCGGGCCCTGGACATCCCGTCAAGGACGTCTGCCCGAACCTGATCGGCGGCAAGAACTGGCAGCCGATGTCGTACAATCCGGACACCGGGCTGGTCTACATCCCGGCGAACAATGTCTGCATGGACTGGTCGGTCAGCGACGTCTCGTACAAGCGCGGTGTGTTCTATCTCGGTGCGGAATTCCCGACCAAGGAAGGCCCCGGCGGCTTCCTCGGTGAGCTCATTGCCTGGGATCCCGTGAACAACAAGAAGGTGTGGTCGATCCAGGAAGACCTTCCGTTCAACGGAGGCACGCTCAGCACCGCCGGCGGCCTGGTGTTCTCCGGCAATCTGCACGGCGATTTCCGCGCCATCGACGCCAAGACCGGCAAGATCCTGTGGAAGCGCAATCTCGGCTCCGGCATCGGCGCCGGTCCAGTGACCTACTCCGTCGACGGCAAGCAGTACGTAGCTGTCGTCGTCGGCCGCACCGCCTCGATCCCGGCGTTCCTGGGCGAGATCGGCAAGAAGATGACGAACGCGGCTCCCGAGGGCGGCGCCCTGTTCGTGTTCGCGGTCCAATAGCCGCAACGCTCGCGACGGCTGCGCGTGCCCCGGCCGCGGGGACACGCGCAGCGTTTAGCCAATCCGCATCAAGCGGACGAAGACGGCCCGGCCGCGAGACCGAACCGTACAAACAGATAAACAAGACCCGAGGGATCGAGGATGCGCCTGAATCGCCGTCAGACTGGCTCGAAGTGGCGGGCCGCCGCCGAACTGGCAGCAAGCGCGACGGCACTCGTCGCCTTGGTGGCCTCCACCGTGCTGGCCGCATCGTCGGCGGGCCTGGCCAACGAGGCGGACCCGCTGCGGCTCTGTGCGGATCCGACCAATCTTCCATTCTCGAGCGACAATCCAACGCAGCCGGGATTCTACCTCGAGGTCGGCCAGGCCCTGTCACAGCAGCTCGGACGGCCCGTGACGTATGACTGGTACAAATCCTATTTCGGCAAGCGAACCGTGCGCGTGACGCTGCTCGGCAAGCAGTGCGACGCGATGATCGGCCTGCCGCTGTCCTCGGATTTCATGGGACCGACGGTGATCTTCTCGAAGAAGATCGCGACCGAGACCTACGCGCTTGTCAGCCGCGGAACGCTCGTCGTCCACAGCATCGACGACCTCCGAGGCAAGCGCGTCGCTGTGCAATACCAGACCACGCCGCAAAATCTGCTCGCCCAGCGCGATGACATCGAGAAGGTGACGGTGCTGACGCCGAACGAGGGCATGGTGGCGCTGGCACAGGGCAAGGCCGACGTCGCCTTCGTCTGGGGACCGGTTGCAGGCTGGCTGAACAAGACGACCTACGAGAGCAGCTTCCGGATCCAGCCGGTCGAAGGCGACGGTCTGTCCTGGGATGCCGCGATCGGCTTTGCCAAGAGCTCCACGCAGTTGCGCGATCAGATCGACGCCGCCTTGCCGCAGCTCGCACCGCTGATAGCCGAGCTGGCTGGCAAATACGGGCTGCCGAGCGAACCACCGATCAGGCTCGGCGCGCTGCCTGGCCCAATCAAGCTGGCCGCGCTGGCCGGCCCTGCTCAGCTTCTCCGCCAGCCGGTCGCCGAGGCGGCCGTGATCAGGGTTTCGGACGCGGCTGCTGCGAGCGATTCCAAGACCGAGGCGGTCAGCGCCGGCAAGGAGATCTTCAACGGCACCTGCGCACATTGTCATGGACCGGACGCCGTGCAGGCGGAACGGAAGATCGACCTGCGGCGGCTGCAGACCCGTTATGGCGAGGATATGCGCGACAAGTTTTGGACCACCGTGCATGAAGGCCGTCCGTCCAAGGGCATGCCGGCCTGGAAGGAAGTCTTTACCGACGAGCAGTTCGAGAGCATCTATGCGTTCCTACGGACCGTGCAGTCGTCCGAAACGGCCAATTGAAGGAGGCGGACACCGGCCGCTCGATCTGCCGGATCACCCGGCGCGTACAGAGGGCAAGTGAGGGGGCGGACATGACGCGCTTTCTGATCATCGACGATCATCCGCTGTTTCGCGAAGCCCTCGGCAATGCGGTGCGTCTGGCGCATCCTGACGCCGAGATCTTCGAGGCGCTGTCGATTGCCGATGCGCTCAACACCCTCGCGCTAGAACCCGACATCGACCTGGCGCTGCTCGACCTGACGCTGCCCGATGCCGTGGGCTTCTCGGGCTTCCTGCGGCTTCGTGCCACGCATCCCCGGCTTCCGGTCGCGATCGTCTCGAGTGATGAAGACCTCAACGTCGTGCGCGAGGCGCTTTCGCTCGGCGCCGCCGGCTATCTGCCGAAGTCGACCTCGAAGCGTGAGCTGACGTCCGCGATTGAGCGCGTGCTCAGCGGCTCGATCTCGGTCCCGAAGGACTTCGTGCCAGTGGCCGAGCGCCACGGCAACGGCTCCGCCCGCGCGCTGCAGGCGCGCCTCGAGGAGCTGACCCCGCAACAGCTTCGCGTCCTCGACCTGATCAGGCGTGGCTATCAGAACCGGGAAATCGCGGGCGAGCTTCAGCTCGCGGAGTCGACCGTCAAGGCGCACATCACGGAGATCCTGAGAAAACTCCGCCTGTTCAGCCGCAACAAGGCCGTTATCGAGATCGGCAAGATCGCGCTGCCCGTTCCGGCCGACCGCCAGGGATCGCGCAACGCCTCGCGCAGAAAGCACCCGTAGCGCTATTGCTGCGCTGCAGGAGGTGACGGCCGCCGCAGGCGTCACACCGTTGATGGCGTCTTGGTCGTTGATTGAGGCCGACCGACGCGCTATCGCTGGTGCTCCGGCCCTGACGTTCTTTCGAAGACGCAGCGCGCGCACTGGTTTGAATGTCGGATCCGCGACAATGAACAAACCGGATCTCCGATCCGGCCGGGGGGTGACAGGCACGTGGCTCGATTGCTCATCGTCGAGGACCATCCGCTGTTTCGCGAGGCGCTGGAGAGTGCGATCCGCGCCGCTCTGGCTGATGCCGAGATGCGCGAGGCAACATCCATCGACATGGCCGTCGATCTTCTGTCATCGCCTCCGAGATTCGACCTGATCCTGCTCGACCTCTCAACACCCGGAACGACCGGGCTCTCCGGCGTGATCCGCATTCGCAAGACCGCGCCGCGCACACCGATCCTGGTGGTTTCCGCGCATCAGGACCCGCGCCTCGTCGCCCACGTTCTCGCGCTGGGTGTTTCCGGTTACATCTCGAAATCAACCTCGAAGCAGCAACTGGCCGACGCGATCAAGGCGGTGCTGCGCGGCGAGGTCCACGTTGAAGGTGGCTCCCTCTGCGCCGGCGTGCGCCGTGGCCGACTTCCCGCTCAAGATCTCCTGAAGCGTCTTCACGAGCTGACGCCGCAGCAGCTGCGCGTGCTCGACCTGATCCGCCGCGGACTGCAGAACAAGCAGATCGCCTTCGAGCTCGGGATCTGCGAGACGACAGTGAAGGTCCACGTCTCTGAGATCCTGCGAAAGCTCCGCGTGATGAGCCGGACCAAGGCCATCATCGAGATGGAAAAGATCGACTTCGTGAACCTCATCAGCGGGCCACGCATGCCGGCGCGGGCGAGCGGCGTTGACGCGCTCATGACAGCAGGAACGACAACAGCGCGCGAAGCTCCGCAGGCCTGACCGGCTTGGTCAGGATCTCGAGCCCGTATTGGCTCGCTTCCCTGGCTGCATCTTCGGAATAGTCAGCGGTGACGATCATGGCCGCAACATCTCGGCTGAGGAATTGCCGGATGTCCCGGATGGCGGCAAGCCCGCTCTCGTCGCCATCCAGGTGAAGATCGGCGATGATCGCCTCGGGGGCCGCCCCGAGCGCACTCAGGCGCCGCAGCGCGTCCTTCGACGAGACCGTGGCCACGACGTCGCAGCCCCATTTCTCCAGCAGACCGACCATGGCATCGGCGGTGGCCAGGTCGTTTTCGATCAACAGGATCTTGGCGCCTTCGAGCCCGCCATAATCGTGCTCGACGTGCTCAGCAGGATGCGGATCCGGCGGTACGGCTGCCGGGTCTGCCCGGTCGAGCGCGAGCTTGAATGTGGATCCATGGCCAACCCGCGAAGCCAGCCTGACCTCATGGTCCAATGCATTGGCGAAGCGACGGACGATCGACAGGCCGAGCCCAAAGCCGGCCTGGTCCTCGGCGCTCGAATGACCGCGCTGGAATTCGAGGAAGATCGCTTCCTGCTGCGGCTTGGGAATGCCAGGGCCGGTATCGTAGACCTCGATGCGAACCCGGCCAGCCCCCGGTCCGCGCCGGCATCCCATGACGACGCCGCCTCGCCGCGTGTAGCGCAGAGCGTTCGCGAGGAGATTCTGCAAGATGCGCCGCAGCATCATAGCATCCGAGACCACCGCGACCGAGCAGGGACAAATGCGCAAGGACAACCCGCGTTTGGCCGCGATCGGGGCGAATTCGCGTTCGAGCGGCTCGAACAGGCTCGAGATCAGAACGGGCCTCACGTCGGGCCGCAGGGCTCCGGCATCGAGCTTGGCAATCTCCAGCAGGGACCGCAGCAGATCTTCCAGCATGGCCAGCGAATGGTCGACCTGGCCGACCATGGCTGTGCCACGATCGGACGAGACTTCGTCCGCCAAGGTCGACAGCGTCAGCCGCGCCGCGTTGAGTGGCTGAAGCAGATCATGCGTGACGGAGATGAGAACCGAGGATTTCAGGGAGCTGGCCGCTTCGGCCTGCTGCTTGGCGCGAAACAGGTCCTTGTTGGCCGTTTCGATCGAACGCAGCGCATCGCGCAGCTGCCGCGTCCGCTCGCGCACCTGCTGATCGAGTGCGATCGCCGTTTCGAACAGTGAGAACGCATTGAACTGCTGGTCCATCGAGCGCTCGACCCGGGACATCAGCGCGGCGTTGATCTTCCTGAGCTTGGCCGCCTCGCGCTGCAGGTCTTCCGGAGACCCGACGACAGTCATTGCTGCGCCCCTGGACGCTTGCCGATCGCGACGCCGGTCAGCGTCTGATTGACGTGCATTGAACCGTACTGCTCACCATAGGTATGGAACCCGACGATCCGGTTATCGCGATAGAGCTCGGACATTTCCCGCGCGAACTGATGCTGCTCAGCGTCGAGACGCCGGAGGATGCACTCGAAACCAATGAAGATCGAGACCTCGCCGATGTCATCTCGAACCTCGGCCAGCATCTCGCGGGCGGCGGCCACGGAGTTGCGCGACCTTGCCGCCGTCAGCACCATTCCTTCGTCGATCGCGCAGAAGAACCGCAGCGAGCCGTCAGGGCTGACGCGCTGAATCGAGCGCGCGAAATAGGAGCCGCCGACGCGCACCAGCACCGGATGGGCTGCAAACAGGAATGGGTCGAGCTCGGAATCCGCGATGCCCACCGCGCGGCAATATTCCTCCGCCGCCGGCTCGGCATTGAGCTGCTTGACGATACGCTGTTCGAGATCGGCCTCCGTCACCACCATCTTGGTCGAGGTCGGCTCGAAATTGTCACATTTGAACAGCCGGAACGGCAATGACGTCCTGATCAGGATCAGCACCGCCATGTCCGTATGCGCTTTGCCGTCGTGAAAGACCCAGGTGCGCTCGAAGCGCAGACCATCGCCGGCCGACCCGCCGACCAAGGGGATATTGTCGAGCGACGCATAGATCGCCGACATGATCGCCTCTTCGCGCTGGCACATGCCGTCGATCAGGACGAGCCCGAACACGCCGTCATCGTCGCGACCGCCGTGCCGCGACAGATCCTGCCTCAACTGGACGCCAAGGCGGCGGCCCTCGTCGACGCGGAAGCCCGACAGCCCGAAGATGGGCTGTGCGAATACCGTGAAATCATCGGCGGCAAAGCCGAGAGCGACGACGCTGTTGTCGTCCCAGCCATCGGGCGACAGCTCTCCAGCCGTCGTACAACCATACACGGGGATGTCTGCGAGACGGGTCGTCACTTCCGCCATGAACGCGTTTGGGTCGTAGTGGGGCGACAGGAAGATCAGCACCATGGCCAAGCCGTCAGCCGGCAACTGGCCGCAGATGTCGGCCGCCGCGGCGGCCTCCGTCGCAGCCTTCGACTTCGCCGCAATCACGCCAGACGGACGCGCGGGCCGAGGATCGGCGTCTCCCACCGGGCACCTCCCAGAACGACACTTGGGTTTCGTGTTGGTGATCGTTCGTTTTTTTAGAAGATTAAGCCAATTGAGCAGCAACGGCAACTGCGCGGCTTGATCCAGAACAAGGACTTGGGCCGGGCTGTCGTCAGATCATCTGCACCGATCTGCTCACCGGCCTGGCCGCGGGGCTGGCCCGCGCCCGCTCCGGATCAAAAGGGAAGGATTCGCATGCTCCGCCGCATCGCTCTTGTCGTTGTTCTCGCAAGTCTGGCGTCGAGCGCCCAGGCGCTGGATGGAGATCCCGTCGCTGGGAAGGGCATCTTCCAGCGCATCTGCCAGAATTGCCACTCTGCCGAGATAGGCATCAACAAGGTCGGCCCGAGCCTCTGGAACATCGTCGGACGGCAACCGGCGGCTGTACCCGACTACGCCTATTCCGAGGGCATGAAAAAAAACAGCGCGCCTTGGACCACGACCGCGCTGGATGCCTATATCGCCGATCCGCGCGGGGACGTTCACGGCGTCAAGATGTATTTCAAGGGATTGGCGGACGCGAAGGAGCGGGCCGACGTCGTCGCCTATCTGTCGACGCTGAAATAGCGCAGCCGGGAAGCCTACGCTACCGCAAGGCCTCCTTACGCGTTAACTGCACTCGTTACAGAATCTGTACTCTGCTCTCCACGTTGACCCGCAAAGGGCGGCTGTTGCGGGGCAACACTCTCGCGTTTTCCTGCTTCCCGCGTCAGAACGCGGTTCGCCAGACTGCGGCCACTGGTATGCGATCGATCCCTGTCCGCCGACTGCTTCCGGATTAATATCTCAGGCCGGCACAACGGCGTCGCCGCCGATGGCACGGTCATTGTCGGCACCGACATCAATCCATCCGGCAACACCGAGACGATCATGCGCTGCAAGTGGCGGAAGGTCGTTATCTGACGGGTGAGTTTGACTGACACTCCCTCAGTTAGACTGGGCGGGACTTCCCTCCCAATAGCGAAGCTCAGCCGCTTGTGTGCAGGATGGCTCTACGGCCCAGGCAAGCCTCCAGCCGGTCGTTTCTTGAGGACTCAGCGTTTGCCAGCTCTCGGAAAATGCATTGTGTACCAATGATGGCTTCCGGACAACACGAGGTGGCCCCCCTGATTGCCAAGTGATCTTAAGGTTCTCTAGGGAATCGAACCCCTGTTTCAGCCTAGAGAGGATGTTGCCCCCGACGGGCCGCACCAGTCTCGCACCAGAAACGATCCGAACAAACCGCAACGAACTCAATCGAAATCGAACGAGAACGCAGCAAAATCGACGAAGCCGATCGATACCTTGCCGCTCATCCCGCGCGGCGCACTGCGCCCAGGTCGTGCATCGATCATGTCCCTCTGAATGAGGAGAGCGCGCGAGGAAGGCCGGACCTCGGCTGAGGCCCGGATCGCGATCTGCGATGGCGCAGCGGAACGCAGGGACACTCAACAATGAGCCGGGCCTGCTTTGTCCTTCAGGATCTCGCGGGCCGCGATCGCGATACGCCGGCACAGAGCCAACGCGGTCTCCCTGTCCTTCACATGGAAGATCTCGTCGCTGATCAGGCGGTCGGCGAGCCAGGCGCGGAAGGCCTGCTCGCTGTCCGCCGTGAACGTGCCGTCCTCATAGACGAATCCACTGAGGGGCCCCTCGATCACGTAATCCGTCTCATCGGCATGTTGCGAGGACCGCGCGCATTGCGCCCAGACGCGGCCTTCCTCGTCGACGACGGCCAGCACGCCGTCATCGCGCTGTTCGACTTTCATTCCTACCTCCGCAGCGCGAGAACAAAGGCGAGCCTTCTCCACGTCATTGTGAGCGCAGCGACGCAATCCAGAGTCTTTCCGTAGAGGCAGTCTGGATTGCTTCGTCACTGACACTCCTCGCAATGACGGAGGAGAGGTGGTGCGCTCTCTGTCCGCCCCGAGCCTGCCGCCTGCCCCCGGTCCGCGTGCCGCACGATACGGCCGCCGCCGGATCGCTAGCCCTGCCGCGGACAGTTGATCTCCTTGTAGACGGCGTCGGCGAACGCCTTGATGCCGGTGTTGATGCGCAAGGGCGAGGTCAGCGTCTGATAGGTGACGATGCCGCGCGTGATCGACAGCACCTTGTAGCTCTCGGCGATCTTCGTCTTGTAGCACTTGCCGACCTGGATGGCGTCCTCTGTCAATGGCATGCTGTCTCCCGTCGCATTGGCGTCCCGGACCTCACATCAAGAATCACGCCAGCGGCACGGCAGCTCGCGCCGCGGCCGGGACCGGCGGCCCCCGATCGACGGCCTTGAGCGCGTCGAGACATGCCAACAGCGCCTGCTGACCGTCGGCAACCGCCTCCTCAGCGTGGGCGCCGATGCCGATGACCCCGGGAATGTCAGGGAAGGTGACGAGAAAGCCGCCGCCATCCTCGGCGCCGAGCGCCGTGACCTCATAGGCATAGACGCGGGAATCGCTCATCGCGCCGCCTCGTCCATTCCGTCGATCATCGCCACAAAGGCCCGGACATGCGGCGGCCTGATCCTCGCCTTCAGCGGGATCGTCACGCAATTCGGGACCGCGGGATGCAGGAACACCTCGTGGGTGCCGGTGATCTTGCGAAACTTGATCGCGTATTGCGAGGCGATGATCTCGAAATCGACCGGCTTCCAGTCGCCGCCCGGACTAGCCCGCAGCGCATCGATGCGGCGCGACTGCGTCCGGCCTTGTCGGCTTTCCGACGCGTCGCCGGGCGTCGCTACGCCGTTGTCCCTCGCGGCGTCGTCCGTTGTGGCGCCGCGCCCCTCGGGAAGTACCAGTTGCAGGAAAGCCGCGATGAAGTCACCGACCGTGTCGCTGCGATGCGCCAGGCGCCAGTTCTGCGACAGCACGAGGCTGGCGCCGCTCGCTGCATTGTGGCGCGCAACGAGTTCGTCCATCATGGTCAGAACCCTGACGACGCTTAGATTGTAGGGCTCCTGGGTGAACTTCCGCGCGAGGTCGACGCGCTCCCGCCTGAGGCTCGCGTTCTCGATGAGCCAATCGATAATCGTGGCAGCCCAGAACTCCCGGGCATTGCGCGGCTCAGACATGGACCGTTCTCCAGGCACGCGGTCTCGACCAGCAAGCCGCGCGAGCGGCGAACCGACCGACCGAGATCACAATCCGACGGCATCGCCACACCGCATGCGCGTCGGACGTTCAACCGCTCGCGGAGATCGATACAAGACTTATGCCATGGGAAAGCAGGACATCAGGGGCCATCACGACGGCGCGTTCCGACCCAGCGGGGCGCAGGGGAGGTCTCGTCAGCCGGCTAGCCGTCACGCTAGATCGCCAGCGCGATCTGGCGCGCAGACGACCTCGTGTCAGAGGATCAATCGGCCGATCTCACCACCACGGGCCGGCCAATGACCACCCAACGTCATAGCGGTGCCGCCAATATGGACGGGCCTCGTATGGACGACCGTAGTACGGCCCGTAGCCAACGCCGACATAGCCGTAGAGAGCTGCTGCCGCCCGTTCTCCTTCTCCGGCAGGAGACGGACAAATCTCCGCATCGCGGGACGTTCCGGGAGGAAACGCACGACGGCTGGGATCACCCTCGCCGCTTGCGGCCCTGCCCGGCCGAGGCCTGCTTGCGCAGACCCTGGGCCGCGCTGCCGACGATCTCGGAAATCTGCATCAGTTGCTTGGCGAGCGGGCTGGTCTTGCGCCAGACCATGCCGACCGTGCGCTGCGGCTGCGGATCGGCGAAGCGCGCCAGCGACACCGACGCCGAGCGCGTCTCGACGCCGACCGCCATCTCCGGAATCAACGTCACGCCCATGCCGGCGCCGACCATCTGCACCAGGGTCGACAGCGAGGAGGCATCGAGCATCTCGCGCGGCGCCTGCATGTTGCAGAACGACAGCGCCTGGTCGCGAAAGCAGTGCCCCTCCTCCAGCAACAGCAGCCGCATCTCGCGCAGCATCTCGCTGCTCGGCACCGCCGCGCCTTCATATTCCGGCGGCCGCACCAGCAGGAAGTTCTCCGCGAACAGCGCGACCTCAGTCAGCGACGGCTCCGAGACCGGCAGCGCGACGATGGCGGCATCGAGGCGGCCCTCGATCAGCTCCTCGATCAAGGTCGGCGTCTTGGACTCGCGGACGTGGATGTCGATCTCGGGATGTTTGCGCGTCAGGTTCCCGATCACCTTGGGCAGCAGATAAGGCGCAATCGTCGGGATCATGCCGAGCCGGAGCCGGCCGGTGAGCTTGTCGCGCGAGGCGCGGGCGAAGTCGCCGAGCTCATCGACCGAGCGCAGGATCTCGCGCACGCGCTCGGCGAGCTGCTCGCCGAACCGGGTCAGCACGACCTGGCGGGCGTTGCGCTCCAGCAGCACGCCGCCGAGCGCCTCCTCCATCTCCTTGATCTGCATCGACAGCGCCGGCTGCGAGATCGCGCAGGCCTCGGCGGCGCGGCCGAAATGCCCCAGACGCGCCAGCGCGTCGAAATAGCGAAGCTGCCGCATCGTCAAATGTATCATCAGATTATCTTATCGATCAGCGCCGCGAAGTCAATTTTCCTGACCACAATCTTGAGATGCGGAGGTAACGCACCGCGTCCATATGCGTTTGGACAGCGTCACACCACATTCATCAGATAATCTTATCGTTATGATCATCAATCTCAATTTCCCCTGATCGAAGTAGCCGCGTAGGGTCCCGGCTCCCACCCCAGGGGGGAACCATGACGATCACGTCAGGAGGCAAACATGGATGACGTCAGCAAGTGCCCGTTCTCGGGCGGCTTGAAGGGATTTTCGAACAAGGATTGGTGGCCGAACCAGCTCAATCTGTCGGTCCTGCATCAGCACTCGAACCTCTCCGATCCGCTCGGCGAGGCGTTCGATTACTCCAAGGAATTCAAGAGCCTCGATCTCGACGCGCTGGTCAAGGATCTGCACGCGCTGATGACGGATTCGCAGGACTGGTGGCCGGCCGATTTCGGCCATTACGGTCCGCTGTTCATCCGCATGGCCTGGCACGCCGCCGGCACCTATCGCATCGGCGATGGCCGTGGCGGCGCCGGCACTGGTCAGCAGCGTTTTGCGCCGCTGAACAGCTGGCCGGACAACGCCAACCTCGACAAGGCGCGCCGCCTGCTGTGGCCGATCAAGCAGAAGTACGGCCAGAAGATCTCCTGGGCCGACCTGTTCGTGCTGACCGGCAACGTTGCGCTGGAATCGATGGGCTTCAAGACCTTCGGCTTCGGCGGTGGTCGCGCCGATACCTGGGAGCCCGAGCAGGACATCTATTGGGGCCCCGAGGGCAAGTGGCTCGCCGACGAGCGCTACAGCGGCGACCGCGAGCTCGCAGGCTCGCTCGCTGCCGTGCAGATGGGCCTCATCTACGTCAACCCGGAAGGCCCGAACGGCAATCCCGATCCGCTGGCTGCCGCGCGCGACATCCGCGAGACCTTCGCCCGCATGGCGATGAACGACGAAGAGACGGTGGCGCTGATCGCCGGCGGTCACACCTTCGGCAAGACCCACGGCGCGGGTGATGCGTCGCTGGTCGGGGCCGAGCCGGAAGGCGCCGACATCGCGCAGCAGGGTCTCGGCTGGGCCAGCAAGTACGGCTCCGGCAAGGGCGGCGATACCATCACCTCCGGCATCGAAGTGATCTGGACGACGACGCCGACCAAGTGGAGCAACAACTTCTTCTGGAATCTGTTCGGCTATGAATGGGAGCTGACCAAGAGCCCGGCCGGCGCGCACCAGTGGAAGCCGAAGCATGGCGCCGGCGCCAACACCGTGCCGGATGCGCATGACAAGTCCAAGCGCCACGCGCCGTCGATGCTGACCACCGACCTCGCGCTGCGCTTCGATCCGGCCTACGAGAAGATCTCGCGCCGGTTCATGGAGAACCCGGATCAGTTCGCCGATGCTTTCGCCCGCGCCTGGTTCAAGCTGACCCACCGCGACATGGGTCCGAAGGTGCGCTACCTCGGCCCGCTGGTGCCGAAGGAGGATCTGATCTGGCAGGATCCGGTGCCGCCGGTCGACCATCCGCTCGTGGACGACAACGACGTCGCGTCGCTCAAGGCGAAGATCCTCGCCTCTGGCCTGTCGGTGTCGCAACTGGTGTCGACGGCCTGGGCCTCGGCCTCGACCTTCCGCGGCTCGGACAAGCGCGGCGGCGCCAATGGCGCGCGCATTCGTCTCGCTCCGCAGAAGGACTGGGCGGTCAACAACCCGGCCGAGCTCGCCAAGGTGCTCTCGACGCTCGAGGGCATCCAGAAGGAGTTCAACGCGCAGGCCTCCGGCGGCAAGAAGATCTCGCTCGCCGACCTGATCGTGCTGGCCGGCAATGCCGGCGTCGAAGCGGCGGCCAAGAAGGCCGGCGTCGAGGTGACCGTGCCGTTCGTGCCCGGCCGCACCGATGCCTCGCAGGAGCAGACCGAAGTCGAGTCGTTCGCGGTGCTCGAGCCGAAATATGACGGCTTCCGCAACTATCTCAGCGGCCAGCAGTGGCTGTCGGGCGAGGAGCTGCTGGTCGACAAGGCGCAACTGCTCACTTTGACCGCGCCGGAGATGACCGTGCTGGTCGGCGGCCTGCGCGTGCTCGGCGCCAACGCCAACGGCTCCAAGCATGGCGTGTTCACGGCGCAGACCGAGACGCTCACGAACGACTTCTTCGCCAACCTGCTCGACATGGGCGTGGTGTGGCGGCCGGTCGATCAGGGCGAGCACACCTTCGAGGGCCGCGACCGCAAGTCCGGCGCGATCAAGTGGACGGCCACCCGCGCCGACCTGATCTTCGGCTCGCACTCGCAGTTGCGGGCGCTCGCCGAGGTCTATGCGAGCTCGGATGCCAAGCAGAAGTTCGTCAAGGACTTCGTCGCCGCCTGGACCAAGGTGATGAACCTGGATCGGTTCGAGCTGAAGGCCTAAGTCGAGAAGCTGACTGACCGAGAATAATGAGAGGCGGCGCTTCAGTGATGAAGCGCCGCTTCTTTCATTTCGACATGCTTGCCAGTCGCAAGCCTGTCAGCGCGCCGCGGCCGAGCCGCCGCCATCGATCTGGCGGCCCATCAGCGCGATCGCCTTCTGATAGACGCCGGCGGCGTTCCAGGCCTCGATGGCGGCGAAGTTCGGCTCGCCCGGCTGATAGCCGGCGCCTGCCTTCCAGCCGTTGGCGCGCAGGAAGTTCGCGGTCGAGGCCAGCGCGTTGGCGGCGACGTCGAGATTGCCGACTCCGTAAGCGAGGATGTTCTTCGGCATGAATTGCGTCTGCCCGACCTCGCCATGCATCGAGCCGCGGGTGTTGCCCGAGAGCACGCCGCGGTCGATCAGCTTGAGCGCGGCATAGAGCTGGTCGGTGAAGAACTCCGGACGGCGGCAATCATAGGCGAGCGTCGCGATCGACGACAGCATGTGCTGATTGCCGCGCTGGCTGCCGAACGCGCTTTCCATGCCCCAGATCGCGATCAGCGGTCCGGGCGGCACGCCGTAGCGCTGCTCGATCGAGGCGAACATCGCCGCCTGCGACTGCTTGAGCTGGCGGCCGCGCGCGACGATCGCCGCAGCCCCGCGCTTGGCGAGGAACTGATCGAGCGAGAGCTGGAAGCTGCGCTGGCCCCGATCGGCGGCGACCGTCGCCGAGGCGTAGTTGGTCTGCATCAACGCGGCGATCGCGGTGCCGCCGACGCCCTTCGCCCTCGCCTCCTCGCTGAATTCGCGCTTCCACACCTCGAACCCCGCCGGCGACGAGCCGCACTGCGCCGCCTGCGCAACGCCGCCGCAGGCTGCGAGCAGCGTCGCGGCGGTGAACGTGAAGGTGATCATGGCCCGCCGGTTGATCATTCAGACTCCTCTGGTCGCGTCCGCCGATGCGGCCTGCATCGTGACCCTGTCGGAACATCGGACGCCGCTGCGCGGCAATATCGGCCGCCCCTGGTTGAAACGGCGACAACCTATCGGAAATGGAAGAAAATCATAGCCGGCGGCGCGTGAGCCGCAGATGAACGCGCCGAGCGCCGCCTGCGATCGAGCAGCAGGACGATCGGCCCAGGCTGCCGTGCAGGTTCCAAGATCCAGCTCCCGCAATCGTGATCCGCGGATACGCGTCGATCGCCTTCGGGCTTGATCAAATCGCAATAACAATACTATACGGTTTCGTTTAGTGAACGGATAGGTGGGACGTGCGATCGCGTTGGATCCGAGCGGCAGGGAGTCTGGCCGCGTTCTGCAGCCTGGCTCTCCTGCTCGGCGGCTGTGCCGCCGTTCAGCGCGCGGCCTATTCGGCCGACGATGCCAAACGCGCCACGATCGACGGCTTTCGCGCGATCCGGATGTGGGCCGATGCGCCGGCCGCGAGCTTCGACAACGCCGCGTTCAAGCCGCAGCCGCAACCGGGCAAGCCCTTCGCCTATCTTGCGCTGTCCGGCGGCGGCGGCGACGGCGCATTCGGCGCCGGCGTTCTCAACGGCTGGAGCGAAAGCGGCGCTCGTCCCGAATTCACGATCGTCTCGGGCGTCAGCACCGGCGCGCTGATCGCTCCGTTCGCCTTCCTCGGGCCAGCCTACGATGCGACGCTGAAGGAGATGTATACGAGCGGGCTCGCCAGCTCGTTCGCGGCCTCCCCCAACGCGCTCAACGCCGTGTTCGGCTCATCCCTGTTCGATGGGCAGCCGCTCCGCGACGCGATCAGCCACTACACGACGCCGGACCTGCTCGCGGCGATCGCCAGAGAACACGCCAAGGGCCGGAGACTGTTCGTCGTGACCACCGACCTGGACGCGGGGCGCCCGGTGTTGTGGAACATGGGTGAGATCGCCTCGGCGCGGACGCCGCGCGCGCTCGACCTGTTCCGGCAGGTCCTGACCGCGTCCGCCAGCGTTCCCGTGGCGTTTCCGCCGTCGCTGATCGCGGCCTCCTCCGACGGCAAGCCGATCGAGGAGATGCATGTCGACGGCGGTGTCTCGACCCAGGTGTTCACCTTTCCGGACCGTCTGCTGATGCAGCCCGGATCATCGCGGCGCATGACCTCAGCGAGGCCCGCCATCTACATCATCATGAACGGTCGGACGTCCACCGATTTCCAGCCGGTCGAAAACAGCGCCAAGGCGATCGCGATCCGCTCGCTGGCCATGAAGAGCAAACGCGAGATCCGGAGCTACCTCTCGGCCACCTATCAGTTCGCCCGGCACAATGGCCTGGCCTTCAACATGACGGCGATCGACCCGTCCGTCCCCGAGGGCCAAGGCGTCGGCTTCGACACCGACTACATGCGCTCGCTCTACACCCTCGGCTATGACGGCGCGCGCTCGGGTCGCTTCTGGACCCAGACGCCGCCGGCGCCGTTACCTTGACAACCGCGCCGCCGACAATTATAAAACGATACAGTTTCGTTTTATCGCAACCGTTTCCCAAGGGAATGCTCTACAAGCACCGACCGAGATCGGAGACAGCAGGCCGTCATGAAACGAATCATTCTGTTGACCTTGATCCTGCTGTCATGGACTCCCCTGGCGCACGCCGTCGCCGGAACCGGCACCGGCATGCAGACGGAGGGTGATCCGCAAGCCTCCACCGATCCGGCGCTGAGCCAGGAGACGATTGATCGCGAGCTCGACAAGTTCAGGCGGACGGAGGTGTCACTGCACCAGGCGCTGCGAATCGCCGAAAGGATTCATCCTGGCTCCAAGACCGCGGACATCAGCTTCGAGGGTGGGCTCGACGCCCCCATCTACAAGGTCCGAACCCTGCAGCGCGGACGGATCTGGGAATCCGACATCGATGGCACCACGGCAAAGGTGCGCAACAGCGTGCTGTTCTCGACCGTGGACGGACTGAGCGAAAGCGACCGTAACAGCCTGGCCGCCCTCACCACGGTCCGGCTCAAGATGTCGGATGCGATTCGGATCGCCGAGCGCTCGGCGGCCGGCCGGGCGATCAGTGGCGGCCTGATGAACAAGGACGGCAAGCTCGCCTTCATCGTGGTCGTCGTCAGCGGCAACGATCTCAAGCAGGTGACGCTCGAACCGTCATTGCTGCGGCGGCGCTGATCGCGCTGCTCAGGCCTTCGGCTGCAGCGCCAGGAAAATCTTGACCCGGTCACGGACGAAGCCGGGCAGCTCCCTGCGGATCGTCCGTTCGCTCTCGCCCATCAGCGAGCGCATGATCACCGGCATGACGATCAGGTCGATGAAGATCTCGGCGGAGGCCGCCGACGCCTTCGACGGCGTCCGGCGGGCGGTCATGGCCGAGACGCCGATCGTCTCGGCGAGCAGCGCCGCCACGGCATGGGTGGCGCGCTTGCGCGAGACGTCATGAAACTGACAACTGAGATCGGGAAACCGGTAGGCCTCCCCGATCGTGACCCGTAACAATCCGAGCGATTCCTTCAGCGCGCGATCGACGATGGCGATGGCAAGTCCAACCAGCTTTTCCTGTGCAGTGCCGGCGACCGGCGTGTAGGCCCCGAGATTCATCACGTCGTTGATGGAGCGCTCGACGACGGCGGCAAACAAGGCGGCCTTGCCGGTGTATCGGGCATAAATCGTCGGCTTGCTGGCGGGGGCGCGTTCGGCGATCTCGTCGATGCTGGCGCCGTCAAAGCCGCGCTCGAGAAACACCGCGCGCGCAGCGTCCAGAATACGTTCCTCGATGTTTCCAGCCAACGCCTTCGGGGGCCGTCCCACCCGCCCGCGAAACGCTTCCGTGCGTGCAACGTCCGTACGTTTCAATTTGGCCTGCGTGCGGGCCATACTCAACGACCTCGACTCGACATGAAGACATATCGTTAAGGGATTACACGTTCTTGTCGAGACGGCAATAGAACAACTACGCCACGCGGCTATGCGCATGGTGGCGTACATAATCGGCAATGCATCAACACAGGCACCTCAAAATACCTCAGGCAACAAACTCCACGAGGTCGTCGAGCACAGCGAGCGCACCGTCGAACGTGTCGTCATGAAAGTAGAGGCTGCGCGTGATCAGCACGGGAAGGCCGGCGCGGGTCGCAGCCATCAACCCGTTACCGGAGTCCTCGATCGCGATGCAACTGGCCGCGGGTAGATCGAGCTGCGACAAGACCTCCAGGTAGACATCGGGCGCAGGCTTCTTGCGCGCGACATCGTCGGCCGCCACGACGGCGGCAAATCCTGCCTCCCAATCCACGCCCAACACGGGCGCCAGCAGGGCATCGATATTGGCGCGCGTGGTCGTCGTCGCGATCGCGAGCCGCTGCCCGCGTGCCGAGGCAGCCCCCAGCAATGCTTGAACGCCCGGGCGCAATGGGCATCCCTTGTCGGCCATCAGCGCGGCAAACCGCTCCGTCTTGATGCGATGAAGCCGGGCAATGACGGCGTCGCTCAGCGGCGGCCCCGTGCGCCCCATCTGGTCGAAGGCGCGAATGCGCTCCTTGCCGCCGGCGACGCGCAGCAGCTCCTTGTAGATGCGGCGGCCCCAGTGCCAGTCGATGCCGACCGCGACGAACGCCTCGTTGAAGGCCTCGCGATGGATCTCCTCGGTCTCGGCCATGGTGCCGTCGACATCGAAGATCAGCGCGCCGGCGTCGGCGATGCGGCGCCTGAGATCGTCGAGCGGCGCGTTCATCACCAAAGCGAGACTCATGATTGCGCCTCCGCCCTGCCGTCGCCTGCGTCGGCACCCTTGGCGAACACGCGACTCGCCAGCACGTCGCTCGCTTCGATCGACATCACGTCATCGGACGTCAGCACGCGGTCGAGCCGCGACACCAGCCGGTTGGCCTGACGCAGGCGGATCCGATCCAGCGCGTTGCGGATCGAGCGCGCGTTCGAGAACAACGGTTGGGTGCGCCGGACGGCGATGTACTTTTCGAAAGCGGCGCGGGCCTCCGGGGTGAAGCGATAATTCTGCCCCTCCAGCATCATCTCGGAGATCGTCAGTAGCTCGGCTTCCGAATAGTCGGGGAAGTCGATGTGGTGGGCGATGCGCGAGCGGAAGCCGGGATTGCTCTGGAAGAACTTCTCCATCCGGTCGGCATAGCCGGCAAGAATGACCACGAGGTCCTCGCGCTGCGACTCCATGATCTGCAGCAGGATCTCGATCGACTCCTGGCCGTAGTCGCGCTCGTTCTCGGGACGGTAGAGATAATAGGCCTCGTCAATGAACAGGACGCCCCCCATCGCCTTCTTCAGCACTTCCTTGGTCTTTGGCGCGGTGTGGCCGATATATTGGCCGACGAGATCGTCGCGGGTGACACTGATGACGTGGCCGCGACGGACGAAGCCGAGCCGGTGCAGGATGCCCGCCATGCGCAGCGCGACCGTGGTCTTGCCGGTGCCGGGATTGCCGGTGAACGACATGTGCAGGGTCGGAAACGTCGTCGCCAGCCCCATCTTGCGGCGGATCCGCTCCATCATCAGCAGCGAGGCGATCTCGCGGATCCGCGTCTTGACCGGCGCGAGCCCGACCAGCTCACGGTCGAGCTGCTCCAGCACGGGCGCAATATCGACGCTCTCGAACTCGCGGCGCAGGTCGACGGTATCGACCGGCGTCGCCTGGGTGGTGTCCGCCTGCGTGGCCTGCATCATCCGCTCGTGCTCCGTTCGGGACGCTCGCATCAGATCGCCGTACCTTCGAACCTGGCAGCAACGAAGCAACGGCAAATAGAAGGTGATATGGCCGCTCCGGGCGGAGATCCCTGCCACGCCGCAGACCTGCAGGCGCAGCAGCGACCTCCGCCCGCCAGGGATCAGTAACGCTGGCCTTCGGGGCGCTCGGCCGCGTAGGACCGCGTCGAATAACGCTGATTGCGCCCGACGGTTTCCTGCCGGTCGAGCCGGAAGCCCGGCTCGTTCTGCGGCCGGTTGACGATGAAGGACAGCCGGGTCGACTCCCAGCCGTGGGTGGAGTCGAAGGCCGAGATGCGGATGTAGCGGTCGCCATAGATCTTCCGGCATTCGGCCAGCTCGCGCATGATGCCGGCGGCGTCACGCAGGTCGAACATCGGCAGGCCCCACATCTCCCAATAGGTGTTGCGGGGATGCGGATCGTCGGTGAACTCGATGTTCACGGCCCAATTCTTCTCGAGGCAATACTGGATCTGGGCCGTGATCTGCTCGTCGGTCAGATCGGGTAGGAAAGAAAAGCAGCCTTGGGTCACGCGCATGTTGATGTCTCCTGATGTGGCTGATGCGGGCGAGCGGGCTCCGGCCCGCGTCGCGGCGGCGCATCGAATAATGACTAGGCGGCGGGCGTGACGGTCGGCACGAAGTCCGGCGAGTCGGTCGATTCGTAGTTGAAGGTGACGTCCTTCCAGATCTCCAGCGCCTCGCGCAGCGGCGTGCAGGTCTGCGCCGCCTTGGCCAGGATCTCCGGGCCCTCATGCACGTAGTCGCGGCCCTCGTTGCGGGCGAGGATCATCGCCTCCAGCGCGACGCGGTTGGCGGTCGCACCGGCGGCGATGCCGCGCGGATGGCCGATGGTGCCGCCACCGAACTGCAGCACGACGTCCTCGCCAAGCAGGTCGAGCAGCTGGTGCATCTGGCCGGCATGGATGCCGCCGGACGCCACCGGCATCAGCTTGTTCAGGCTGGCCCAGGGCTGGTCGAAGAACACGCCGTGCTCGAGCCGCATCGGATTAAAGTCCTCGCGGCAGATGTCGTAGTAGCCGCGTGTGGTGTTCGGGTCGCCCTCGAGCTTGCCGACCACGGTGCCGGCATGGATGTGGTCGACACCGGCGAGCCGCATCCACTTGGCGATAACGCGGAACGACACGCCGTGCGCGCGCTGCCGCGTATAGGTCGAGTGTCCTGCACGATGCAGATGCAGGATCATGTCGTTCTTGCGAGCCCACTTCGCCATCGACTGGATCGCGGTGTAGCCGATCACGAGGTCGATCATGACAACGCATGACCCGAGCTCCTTGGCGAACTCGGCGCGCTCATACATGTCTTCCATGGTCGCTGCGGTAATGTTGAGATAAGTCCCCTTCATCTCACCGGTGGCCGCCTGCGCCTTGTTGACCGCCTCCATGCAGTACAGGAAGCGCTCCCGCCAATGCATGAACGGCTGCGAGTTGATGTTCTCGTCGTCCTTGGTGAAGTCGAGCCCGCCCTTCAGCGCCTCGTAGACGACGCGGCCGTAGTTGCGGCCGGACAGGCCGAGCTTCGGCTTGACGGTAGCGCCCAGCAGCGGCCGGCCGAACTTGTCGAGCCGCTCGCGCTCGACGACGATGCCGGTCGCCGGCCCCTGGAACGTCTTAACATAGGCAACCGGCAGCCGCATGTCCTCCAGCCGCAGCGCCTTCAGCGGCTTGAAGCCGAACACGTTGCCGATGATCGAGGCCGTCAGGTTGGAGATCGAGCCCGGCTCGAACAGGTCGAGGTCATAGGCGATGTAGGCGAAGTAGCTGCCCGGCGAGCCCGGCACCGGCTCGACCCGGTAGCACTTGGCGCGGTACTTCTCGGCCGCCGTCAGGCGGTCGGTCCACACCACGGTCCAGGTCGCGGTCGAGGATTCGCCGGCGACCGCGGCGCAAGCCTCGGTCGGGTCGACACCGTCCTGCGGCGTGACGCGGAACAGCGCGATCACGTCGGTGTCCTTTGGCTGATAGGACGGCTCCCAGTAGCCCATGCGCTTGTATTCCATGACGCCGGACTTGTAGCGATCCTTGCCGCGCACCGTGATCGATGGGTCGTTCATGTGTTCCTCCTGAATGTTCGTTATGGCCGTGGATGTCAGGCAGCTTCAGTCATTCCCCCAACTCGCGGATCGAGTGCGCCGGAGCGGTAGCGCTTGGCCATTTCGGCGAGCGGAATGACCTTGATCCTGGACGCATTGCCGGCAGCGCCGAACTGCTCGAACCGCTCGCGGCACAACTCGCGCATCGAATCCATCGCGGGCTTCAGGAACTTGCGCGGATCGAACTCGACCTTCGACGACGCGCCGACCTTGCGGAAGATCGCGGTCATCGCCAGCCGGCAGTCGGTGTCGATATTGACCTTGCGGACGCCGTGGCGGATGCCGCGCACGATCTCCTCGACCGGGACGCCCCAGGTCTGCGGCATCTCGCCGCCGAACTGATTGAACATGTCCTGCAGCGCCTGGGGCACCGAGGACGAGCCGTGCATCACCAGATGCGTGTTCGGCAGCCGGCGATGGATCTCCTCGATCACATTCATGGCGAGGATCTCGCCGTCCGGCTTGCGCGAGAACTTGTAGGCGCCGTGCGAGGTGCCCATAGCGATCGCCAGCGCATCGACCTTGGTGGCGCGGACGAAATCCACGGCTTGGTCCGGATCGGTCAGCAGCTGCTCGCGGCTGACTTTGCCCTCGAGGCCATGACCATCCTCCTGCTCGCCGCCGCCATGCTCGAGCGAGCCGAGCACGCCGAGTTCGCCCTCGACCGAGGCGCCGACCCAATGCGCCATGTCAGTGACACGGCGGGTGATGTCGACATTGTAGTCATAATCCGCCGCGGTCTTGGCGTCGGCCTTGAGCGACCCGTCCATCATGACAGAGGTGAAGCCGTACTTGATCGCGGTGGCGCAGGTCGCCTCGTCGTTGCCGTGGTCCTGGTGCAGGCAGAGCGGAATCTGCGGATACATCTCCTCCAGCGCGTCGATCATCTTCGACAGCATGATGTCGCCGGCATAGGAGCGCGCGCCGCGCGAGGCCTGGATGATCACGGGGGCGTCGACCGCCGCGGCCGCCTCCATGATCGCGAGCCCCTGCTCCATGTTGTTGATGTTGAAAGCCGGCACGCCATAGCTGCGCTCGGCAGCATGGTCCAGCAATTGTCTGAGCGTGATCCGCGCCATGTTGATCTCCGTCCCTGTTTCGATGCTCTATTCTGTGACGCGGCTCAGGAAGCCCGCGCCCGGATGATGTTGCGCATGGCCGCATCGGCGACCGCCGCAGGCGTGATGCCGAATTCGCGGTACAGCACCTCGGCCGGCGCCGAGGCGCCAAAGCCCTGCATGCCGACGAACTCGCCGGCATCACCGAGCCAGCGCGCCCAGTCGCCCTCGATCGCAGCTTCGACCCCGATGCGTGGCGCATGGCCGAGCACCTCGGCGCGATACTCTGCCGACTGCTTGCGGAACAATTCGAAGCACGGCGCCGACACCACCGCCGCCTGGACGCCTTCGGCCGCCAGCAGCTTGGCCGCCTCCAGCGCGATGGCCACCTCCGAGCCGGTCGCAATCAAAGTCACGTCGCGACCGGCCTCGGGCTCGATGACCACGTAGGCGCCGAGCGCTACCTTGTTGTGATCCGATGCCTCGGTGCGGAACGCCGGCAGCGCCTGCCGCGACAGGCACAGCACCGACGGCGAGGTCTCCGCACGCAGCGCGCAATCCCAGGCTTCCGCCGTCTCGACCGCGTCGGCCGGGCGGAATACCAGGAGGTTCGGAATGGCCCGCAAGCTCGCGACATGCTCGACCGGCTGATGCGTCGGGCCGTCCTCGCCGAGGCCGATGGAATCGTGGGTCATGACGTGGATGACGCGGATGCCCATCAGCGCGGCCAGGCGAATCGCCGGCCGGCTGTAGTCGGCGAACGCGAGGAAGGTGCCGCCATAGGGAATGAAGCCGCCATGCAGCGCGATGCCGTTCATGGCCGCGGCCATCGCATGCTCGCGCACGCCATAGTGGATGTAGTTGCCGTCCATGGTCGCGGGCGTGACGGACTTGTGCGTCTTTGCCTTCGTGAGGTTGGAGTGAGTGAGATCCGCCGAGCCACCGAGCAGATTGGGCAGCACCGTCGCAATGACATCGATGACGTTCTGCGAGGCCTGGCGGGTGGCGATCTTCGGCCGCTCGGCCGTGAGCTGCGCGATGAACTGCGCCATGCGCTCGGTATAGGTGGCCGGAAGCTTCTTGTTCAGCGCGTCGTGGCAGGGCGACCGGTCCGCGGTGCACAGCTTGCGCGCACGCTCCTTCCAGGCCTGGCGCACGCTGCGGCCTCGCGCGCCGATCTCGCGCCAGCTCACCAGCACGTCGGCCGGCACCTCGAACGGACGGTGGGGCCAGTGCAGTGCCGCGCGGGTCTTCTCGACCTCCTCCGGCCCAAGCGGCGCGCCATGCGCCTTCTCCGAGCCCTGCCGTCCGGGTGAACCGAAGCCGATCGTCGTCCGGCACGCGATCATGCTGGGACGATCGCTCTGCCGCGCCGCTGCGATCGCCGCAGCAATCGCTTCCGGATCATGGCCGTCGATGCGGCAGGTCGTCCAGCCAGAGGCGGCAAAGCGCGCGAGCTGATCGTCGGAGCATGCCAGTCCGGTCGAGCCGTCAATCGAGATGCCGTTGTCGTCGAACAGCACGATCAAACGATTCAGCTTGAGATGCCCCGCGAGCGAGATCGCCTCGTGACTGATGCCCTCCATCAGGCAGCCGTCGCCGGCGATCACATAGGTGTAGTGATCGACCAGATCGTTGCCATAGCGCGCGTTCATCAGGCGCTCGGCGAGCGCCATGCCGACCGCCGTCGCGATGCCCTGCCCCAGCGGACCGGTCGTGGTCTCGACGCCCGGCGTGTGGCCATATTCCGGATGCCCGGGCGTCTTGGCGCCCCATTGCCGGAACTTCTTCAGCTCATCGATCGTGACCGCCTCATAGCCGGTCAGATGCAGCAGCGCATAGAGCAGCATCGAGCCGTGTCCGGCCGACAGCACGAAACGGTCGCGATCGGGCCAGGCCGGATCGGCGGGATCGAACTTCAGGAAGCGCTGATACAGCACAGTGGCGACATCGGCCATGCCCATCGGCATGCCGGGGTGGCCCGACTTCGCCTTTTCGACGGCGTCGATCGCGAGGAAGCGGATGGCATTCGCCATCTCCGCATGGCTGGGATCGGCCTTGATATCGGTCTTGCTATCAGTCTTGGGGGCCAGCGTCTGCACGGCGGTGGCGGTCATAGCGTGCGCCTCTTTCGGTCCATCAGTTGCATGATCATGGGGGTGAGAATGAGCTGCATGGCGAGATCGAGCCTGGAACCATGGATCACGATCGAATTCGCGCGCGACATGAAGCTGCCCTGGATCATCGAGAGCAGATAGGGAAAGTCGATGCCGCGCGGATTCTTCAGGCGGATGACGACCATCGACTCGTCGGGCGTGGGAATCCAGCGCGCGATGAAGGGATTCGACGTGTCGACCGTCGGTACACGCTGGAAGTTGATGTCGGTCTCGGAAAACTGCGGAATGATGTAGTTCACATAGTCCGGCATGCGCCGCAGGATTGTGTCGGTGACCGCCTCGGTGGTATAGCCGCGCGAGGCACGGTCGCGGTGCAGCTTCTGGATCCATTCGAGATTGATGACCGGAACGACACCGATCTTGAGGTCCGCATGCTGGGCAATGTTGACCGTCTCGGTGACGACAGCGCCATGCAGGCCTTCGTAGAACAGAAGATCGGACTCTTCCGGCAGCCGCGTCCAGTCGGTGAAGTTGCCGGGCCTTGTGTCGTAGAGCCGCGCCTCCTCCTCGTCATGGACGTAGTGGCGCGTCATGCCCGTGCCGGTCTCGGAGTAATCGCGGAAGGTCTTCTCGAGCTCCTCGAACAGGTTGGTGTCGGGGCTGAAATGGCTGAAGTGCTTGTTGCCGAGTTCGGCCTCCTCGACCATCTTGCGGCGCATCTCCTCGCGATTGTAGCGATGGAAGGCATCGCCCTCGATGTAGGCCGCCTTGACGTTCTCGCGGCGGAAGATGTTCTCGAAGGTCTTCTTGACGGACGTGGTGCCGGCGCCCGACGAGCCCGTGATCGAGATGATGGGATGACGACGTGACATGACTTTTCTCCGGAAGGCGCGTTCGGCAGGCAGGCTCAGCGGAACAGGCCGCGCCGCGCGAACAGGGGCGCATCGCTGGTTTCGAACAGCGGCTCGACACCCTCGTGCAGCTGGTCGACGTCGCGAACAAGGCGAACGTCGCCCATGATCAGCGGCGCGCGCTGATGCGGCGAGCGCGCCGACAGTTCGAGAATGCGCGAACGGCCGCTCGAGGCCGAGCCGCCGGCCCATTCCATGATCAGCGCCATCGGATGCGCCTCGTAGACCAGCCGCAGCCGGCCCTCACGATAGCCGGGGCGGGAGTCGGCCGGATAGAGGAACACGCCGCCGCGCATCAGGATGCGATAGGCCTCGGCGACCAGCGAGGCGATCCAACGCATGTTGAAGTCGCGGCCGCGCGGGCCCGCGGCGCCCGCCAGGCATTCGTCGACATAGTTGCGCACCGTCCCGCTCCAGTGCCGGCGGTTCGAGGCGTTGATGGCGAACTCCGGCGTATCCTGCGGGATGCGGATTCCGGACTTGGCGAGCATGAACTCGTGCAAGGTCGGATGCAGGACGTAGAGATCGACGCGGCGGTCGATCGCGAGCACCAGGCAGGTCTGCGGTCCGTAGACGAAAAAGCCGGCGGCACGCTGCGCGGTGCCGGGCTCGAAGAAGCTGGAGAGCACGTCGCGGCCGCGCGGCCGGATCGAGAAGATGGTGCCGACCGAGATGTTATTCTGCAGGTTCGAGGAGCCGTCGAGCGGGTCGATCGCCACGCAAAGTGGGGCAGCAGCGTTGACCGTTTCCGGCCGATCGACCTCTTCGGACAGGATGCCGGCGACAGGAGCCCGGCGCAGCGCATCCCGCATCAGATTGTCGGCGACGATGTCGAGCGCCTTCTGGACGTCGCCGTCGGCGTTCACGGTGGCGGCGCCTTCGTCGACGCCGGACAGCGGCGCGATAGCGATCTGCCGCGCAAGCTCGCGCGCCGCCTCGGCCAGAGCCTCGATGACCGCGGCACAATCGGCGTCGGCACCCTGCGCCGCCAGATGTGCCTGCAATGTCTGATGATGATCCATGGGCCACTCCCTTGCCATCAGCCCATTCTTTGGAGAGCTTGATGCGTGCGGCACGAAGGGGTCGTGCCGCACCCCCATCAAGGCCCGGTTTGCGTGATTAGGGAAATTTCTTTATCTTTGGATCGACAAAAGTTTTCCTTATATCGAGGGTTCCATGAGCCGGCGCTTCTCACGCGACCTCACCATTCGCCAGCTGCGCGCGCTCGCAGCCGTGCAGGAATCCGGATCGGTCACCTCCGCGGCCGGCCGTCTTCACCTGACGCAGCCTGCGGTCACGCTGCAAATTCGCAACCTTCAGGAGCTCGCCGGCCTGCCGCTGATCCAGCGCACCACCGACGGCATGATCCTCACCGAAGCCGGACGCAGCGTTCTGGCGCTGGCCGAACGCGTCGAGGCGGCGCTGCAGGATTGCGAGCAGGCGCTCGACATTTTGGCGGGGCGCAGCGGCGGCAGGGTCGCGATCGGCGCGGTCAGCACGGCGAAATATTTCGTTCCCTTCGCCATCGCGGAATTCTCGCGACGGTTCCCCAAGATCGACGTCACCCTGCGGATCGGCAATCGCGACACCATCCGCGAAGCGCTCAGAGGATACGATCTCGACATCGCCATCATGGGACGGCCGCCGGCGGACATTCCCGTCGACATGCGGCCGATGGGCAAGCATCCGCATGTCATCGTCGCGCCGGCGGGGCACCGGCTCGCGCGCCGAAAACGGATCGCGGCCGCAGAGCTCGCGGGCGAGGTGTTCATCACGCGCGAGAGCGGCTCGGGAACCCGCATGCTGATGGAGACCTTCCTGGAGAAGCACGGTCTGCATCTCAAGACCAGCATGGAGATGGACAGCAACGAGACCATCAAGCAGGCCGTCATCGCCGGCCTCGGCATCGCCTTCATCTCGCAGCACACGGTGTCGCACGAGCTCGGCGAGGGCCGCCTGGTCACCTTGAAGGTGCCCGGACTGCCCGTGATCCGGCAATGGCATGCGGTACGGCGCGCCGACAAGCTGCTGCTGCCGCCGGCGCAGGCCATGCTGGATTTCCTCGGCAAGGAGGGCGCACGGTTCCTGCCCCGTTGACGGCACGGTGAGGGACCGGCGTGGTGGCACCGTGCGCGCGCACGTCGATGTGCGCGCGCACCAGACCTCACGCGGCCTGCGCCAGCCCCATCTCGGCCCAGATCGCCGAGAGTGCCGTCGGCCGAAATTGCCAACACGACCGTCGCAACCACACCCGCTCTCAGCATCCTGCGTTGTCGCGATTTTCCGAGTCCTCGCGCAGCTATCCCTTACAGTGATTAGTGCAATGAATACTTGTCATGCCATGTGTCGATGAAATGATCGCTGAAAACGAGCGGTCAAGCCGCAGTTTGAGCATGCGGCGGGCGCAGGGATACAGTTGGAAGTATGTGCTTGTAAATAAGCCTTGACACTGAGGGCGCAGCATGGACTGTCGAGTCTCTCAAGACGTTAGCGGGATGCGACCTAGCGCCTTCAAGATGCGCGCCGACGGCGTCGGCCGTGGTCCTTGAGCGTCTCCAACGGGTGCCTAGACCATGGCCGAATTTCACGGTCCACGCGCCGACGTGACATTACTGCTCGACATGGACGGCGTGATCCGTGAGGCGACGCTGTCTCCCAACATGTCATCCGAAAATGTCGACGTGTGGCTTGGCCGTCCCTGGTCCGAGATCGTCGACGGTGCGAGCGAGAAGATCGAACGCATCATGCAGGACACCAAGCGGACCGGCATTTCCGCATTCCGCCAGATCACGCAGCGCTTCCCCAGCGGCCTCGAACTTCCGATGGAATTCACGACTGTACTGCTCGGCGGTCGGGCTGGCATGCTCGCGATCGGCAAGAACCTGCAGGCCGTGGCCGAGCTGCAGGCCCGGCTGATCTCGGCCCAGCAGACCATCGAGCGCGACTATTGGAAGCTGCGCGAGATCGAAACGCGCTACCGGCTCGTGATCGAGGATTCCAACGAGGCCGTACTGCTGACGAAGGTCCGGGATCTGCGCATCGTCGAAGCCAACCGGACCGCGACCTCCGCGCTGGGGACATCCGGCCGCCGCAGGGACAATCTGGTCGGCCGCGAGTTTCTGCAGGAGATTCCAGCCACGGACCGCGAGCTGGTTGAACAGATGCTGAGACGCGTGCGCGACCAGGGCAAGGCGCCCGGCATCGTGGTCCATCTCGGCGAAGAGGCCGTCCCCTGGATGCTCAGGGGATCCCTGATGACCAGCAATGCCGGGCCGATGTTCCTGCTGCAGATGGCACCGATCGACAAGGCTGCGCAGCCCGGCCTCGTGCCGGACAATCCCGAAGCGCTGATCGACAACCTCCCCGACGCCGTCATCAGCATCGACGGCGGCGGTGCCATCAAGCGCGCGAATCGCGCGTTTCTGGAACTGGTCGAGATCGGGTCGACGGAGGCGGTCATCGGCGAGAAGCTGAGCGGCTGGTTGACGCGCCCCGGCGCCGACCTTTCGGTCCTGATCTCCAACGTCGAGCGCCACGGCACCGTTCGGCTGCTATCCACGACCATCCAAGGCGAGCTCGGCACCGAAACGGAGGTCGAGATCTCGGCTGCGGCCTATGGTCTGGACGGCCATCCCCGGATTGCGCTGGTGCTGCGCAACGTCGCCAGGCGGCTGTCGCCGACTGCGGAGCATGACAACCTCAGGGTCGCGCTGGCCGCCCTGAACGAATCCGTCGGCAAGACTCCGCTGCGCAAGCTGGTGAAGAGCACGGTCGAGGTCGTTGAACAGCATTACGTCCGTGCGGCGCTCGAGCTCGCCAATGGGAATCGGACGTCGGCCGCCGAAATTCTTGGTCTCAGCCGCCAAAGCCTTTACGCCAAGCTCGATCGGTATGACCTCAGCCAACCAGAAGAAAGCGACGACGAGGAAACCGAAAAGGGGAGCTAGTTGCCCGCTGCGAGCGCGCGGACCGCGGTCGACTTGCCGGCGCCGCGATCGCCAAAGGCCAGCACGCCGCCGACCTTCGGATCGACGACAGCGATCATCAGCGCCAGCTTCATCTCGTCCTGGCCGACGATGGCCGAGAACGGAAGGCGATCCCCATGAGCTTCCCCTGCACCGCGACGAGTTCCCTTCGCGTTGTCAGCATGAGATCACAATCAGGGGCCGCACTTCAACCCGTGAGGAATGCACGCCCTCAGCGTGCCAGGCTCGGCAGGTCGAGGCCGTAGGCCTCGGCGCACGCGATCGCGTCCTCGTAGCCGGCATCGGCATGGCGCATCACGCCGGTGGCCGGATCGTTCCACAACACGCGCTCCAGCCGCCGCGCGGCGTCCGGTGTGCCGTCCGCCACGATCACCATGCCGGCATGCTGCGAATAGCCGATGCCAACCCCGCCGCCATGATGCAGCGACACCCAGGTCGCACCGCTCGCGCAATTCAGGAGCGCGTTGAGCAGCGGCCAGTCCGACACGGCATCCGAGCCGTCCTTCATCGCCTCAGTCTCGCGGTTCGGGCTCGCGACCGAGCCGGAGTCGAGATGGTCGCGCCCGATCACGATCGGCGCCTTCAATTCGCCACGGGCGACCATCTCGTTGAACGCAAGCCCGAGGCGATGACGATCGCCGAGCCCCACCCAGCAGATCCGCGCCGGCAGCCCCTGGAACTTGATGCGCTGCCTCGCCATGTCGAGCCAGTTGTGCAGGTGCTTGTTGTCCGGCAGCAGCTCCTTCACCTTGGCGTCGGTCTTGTAGATGTCTTGCGGATCGCCCGACAGCGCAGCCCAGCGGAACGGACCGATACCGCGGCAGAACAAGGGACGAATATACGCCGGCACGAAGCCGGGAAAATCGAACGCGTTGGCGAGGCCCATGTCCTTCGCCATCTGGCGGATGTTGTTGCCGTAGTCGAGCGTCGGGATGCCCATGGCGTGGAAATCCAGCATCGCCTGGACGTGGCCGACCATCGAGGTCTTCGCCGCCTGCTCGACGGCCTTCGGCTCCGACGCGCGCTTGGCCTCCCACTCGGCCAGCGTCCAGCCCTTCGGCAGATAGCCGTTGATCGGATCATGCGCGCTGGTCTGGTCGGTGACGATGTCGGGGCGCACGCCGCGGCGCACGAGCTCCGGGAAGATCTCGGCGGCGTTGCCAAGCAGGCCGACGGACACCGCCTTCTTGGTGTTGGCGGCCTCGGCCATCAGTGCCAGCGCCTCGTCGAGCGTGGCCGCCTGGCGATCGAGATAGCCGGTGCGCAGCCGCATCTCGATGCGGCTCGGCTGGCATTCGACGGCGAGCATCGACGCGCCCGCCATCGTGGCGGCCAACGGCTGCGCGCCGCCCATGCCGCCGAGGCCCGCGGTCAGGATCCACTTGCCAGCGAGATCACCATTGTAGTGACGGCGGCCGACCTCGACGAAGGTCTCATAGGTGCCCTGCACGATGCCCTGGCTGCCGATATAGATCCAGGAGCCGGCCGTCATCTGGCCGTACATCATCAGGCCCATTTTATCGAGCGCGTTGAAATGATCGAGCGTCGCCCAATGCGGCACGATGTTGGAGTTGGCGATCAGCACGCGCGGCGCATCCGGGTGCGTACGGAAGATGCCGACCGGCTTGCCGGACTGCACCACGAGCGTCTGATCGGCTTCGAGCTTGCGCAAGGAGGCAACGATGCGATCAAAGCTGTCCCAGTCGCGCGCGGCGCGGCCGATGCCGCCATAGACGATCAGTTCGCTCGGCTTCTCGGCCACATCAGGATCGAGATTGTTCATCAGCATGCGCAAGGGCGCTTCGGTGAGCCAGCTCTTGGCGCTGATGTCGCTGCCAATGGGGGCGCGGATCACCCGCGCATTGTCCAGGCGTCGGTTCATGGGTCCCTCTCATCCAAGCTTGGGAAACGGATCGCGTCCGAGTGCATGCGTTGCAACCGTGGCCAACACACCGCCACCGACGAGCGCGGCCGCCTTGGCGAGATCGTCGGCCATGTAGCGGTCGTTCTCCAGCGCCGGCACGTGCACGCGCAGCGCACCGATGACGGCCGACAGCGCCGCGCTGGTGTCGTGCGGCGCTCGCAGCTCGATGCCTTGGGCGGCGACGAGCAGCTCGATGCCGATGATAGCAGCGAGATTGTCGGCCATGTCGTGCAGCCGCCGCGCCGCATGCGCGGCCATCGACACATGATCTTCCTGGTTGGCGCTGGTCGGCGTGGAGTCGATCGAGCATGGCAGCGCGCGCTGCTTGTTCTCGGCGAACAAAGCCGCCGCCGTCACCTCGGCGATCATGAAGCCGGAGTTCAGTCCCGGCTCCGGCGTGAGGAACGGCGGCAGGCCGAAATTCAGCGCGGGATCGACCAGCGTGGCGATGCGCCGCTCGCTGATCGCGCCGAGCTCGGACAGCGCCAGCGCGATCTGGTCCGCAGCGAACGCCACCGGCTCGGCATGGAAGTTGCCGCCGGAGATGATCTCGCCGGTCCCGACCAGCACCAGCGGATTGTCGGTGACGGCATTGGCTTCGGTCACCAGTGTGCGCGCCGCCTGCGTCAACAGATCGAGCGCGGCGCCTGCGACCTGCGGCTGGCAGCGCAGGCAATACGGATCCTGCACGCGTTCGTCGCCTTCCAGATGCGACAGGCGGATGGCGCTGCCATCGAGCAGCTCCGTCAGCACGCGGCCAGCTTCGATCTGACCGGGATGACCGCGCAGCGCCTGGATCTCGGGGCGGAACGGCGCAGTCGAGGCCATCGCGGCATCGACCGACAGCGCGCCGGCCACCAGCGCGGCGTTGAGCAGATCATGCGCGCGCAACAGGCCAGCGAGCGCATAGGCCGTCGAGAACTGCGTCCCGTTGATCAGCGCGAGGCCTTCTTTCGGCCCGAGCGTGACCGGCGTCAGGCCGGCGTGCGCCAGCGCCTCGCGCCCGGGCACCAGCCGGCCATCGTGGAAGGCCTGGCCCTCGCCGATCATGACCGCCGTCATGTGCGCGAGCGGCGCCAGATCGCCGGAGGCGCCGACGGAGCCCTGCTGCGGCACGAACGGAGACACGCCGTGCGCCAGCATCGCCTGGAGCTGCTCGATGATCTCGCGCCGCACGCCCGAAGCGCCGCGGCCGAGCGAGATGATCTTCAGCGCCATCATCAGCCGCACAATTGGTTGCGGCGTCGCCGGACCGACGCCGCAACAATGCGAGAGGATCAGGTTGCGCTGGAGCTGCGCGGTTTGGTCGGGCGGGATGCGCTTCGAGGCCAGCTTGCCGAAACCGGTATTGATGCCATAGACCGGCTCGGCGCCTTGCGCCGCCTTGGCGACGATCGCGGCCGCCGCCTCGACGTCAGGCCAATAGGAAGCATCGAGCGCGACCGCGGCTCCGGCGTAGATCTGCGCGAGATCGTACAGGCCGATGCGGCCCGGCGCTGCAATGATGGTGCTCATCGGCCCCTCCAGACGCGCTGATGCAGGGGATTGAAGCCCATGCGGTAGACCAGCTCCGCGGGACGGCGGATGTCCCAGATCGCGAGATCGCACCATTTGCCGGCGTCGAGCGTGCCGGTCTCAGCCGACAGACCAAGTGCGCGGGCGCCTTCGCGCGTCACTGCGGCAAGACACTCGTCGACGGTCATGCGAAACAAGGTCGCGGCCATGTTCATTGTGAGAAGCAGCGAGGTCAAAGGCGACGAGCCTGGATTGCAGTCGGTGGCGAGCGCCAGCCTCACGCCATGTTTGCGGAACAGCTCGACCGGCGGCTTCTGCGTCTCGCGGATGAAGTAGTAGGCGCCGGGCAGCAGCACTGCGACCGTGCCGGCGCGCGCCATCGCGGCGGCGCCGGCATCGTCGGTGTGCTCGAGATGATCGGCCGACAGCGCGCCGAATTCGGCGGCGAGCGCAGCGCCACCGAGATTGGACAGTTGGTCGGCATGCAGCTTGACCGGCAGGCCGAGCGCTTTCGCCGCAGCAAATACCCGCGACGTTTGCGCGTGAGAGAAGGCGATGTTTTCCATGAACGCATCGACGGCATCGGCGAGGCCCGACCTTGCGACCGCCGGCAGCATCTCATTGCAGACGAGATCGATGTAGCGGTCCTTGTCGCCGCCAGCCTCCACCGGCAGCGCGTGGGCGCCGAGAAAGCTGGTGCGCACGCCGACCGGCCGCCTGCTGCCGAGCGCGCGGGCTGCGGACAATTGCCGCAGCTCGGTTGCGGTTTCCAGGCCATAGCCGGACTTGATCTCGATCGTGGTGACGCCCTCGGCGAGCAGTGCATCGAGCCGCGGCAGAGCGCATGCAACCAGCGCCTCCTCGCTGGCGGCGCGCGTTGCAGCGACGGTCGAGACGATGCCGCCGCCAGCGCGGGCGATCTCCTCATAGCTCGCGCCCGCCAAGCGCAGCTCGAACTCATGGGCGCGGTCGCCGCCGTAGACGAGATGGGTGTGACAATCGACGAGGCCCGGCGTGATCCAGCGGCTCTCGCAATCGATGCGCTCGGGCGCATCCGCATTGGCTGGAAAATCGGACTGCGGGCCGGCAAAGGCGATGCGGCCGCCGCGCGCGGCCACCACGCCCTGCTCGATCACGCCGAGGCCCGGCTGCCCCTCGCGCAGCGTCGCGAGCCGCGCATTGTGCCAGATCCGATCGAAGCGCTCGGCCATGCTGCTGCCTCCCAACTTCACGAAAGCTTGACGGGCGATATGTCTATACATAAACTCGCTTCCGCCGTCCTGTCCAGCGGGCTTATCGATCATGGCGTCACTGCACTTCGCATCCGCGCTTCTGCCCAAGGGTTGGGCCGAGGACGTGCAGGTCGTCATCAGCAACGGCACAATCGCGTCGGTCACCGCGGGCGTGCCTCCGACCTCCGCCGACGAGCAACATGAGGTCGCGATCCCCGGCATCGCCAGCCTGCACAGTCACGCGTTCCAGCGCGGCATGGCAGGGGTTGCCGAGATCAGCGGTCCTTCCACCGACACGTTCTGGACCTGGCGCGAGACGATGTATCGCTTCGCGCTGGCGATGAGCCCTGACGATGTCGAGGCGGTCGCGACGCTGCTCTATGTCGAGATGCTGGAGCGCGGTTTTACGCGGGTCGGCGAATTCCATTATCTACATCATGATCGCGATGGCACGCCTTACGCCGACATCGCCGAGATGGCGGTGCGCATCGCCGGTGCAGCTCAATCATCCGGCATCGGCCTGACGCTGCTGCCGAGCTTCTATGCGCATGGCGGGTTCGGCGGCGCCGCGCCGCATGAGGGACAGCGGCGCTTCATCTGCGATGTCGATCGCTTCGAGAGGCTGCTCGCGGCGTCGCGCAGGGCTATCAGCACTCTTGCCGGCGCCAATCTCGGCATCGCGCCGCACAGCCTGCGCGCCGTCGCGCCGGATGAGCTGAGCACGCTGTTGCCGCTTGCGGACGGCGGCCCGATCCACATTCACGCCGCCGAGCAGGTCAAGGAGGTCGAGGACTGCCTGGCCTGGTCGGCCCAGCGTCCCGTGCAATGGCTGCTCGATCATCATGCCGTCGATGCTCGCTGGTGCCTGATCCACGCGACGCACATGACGCCGGATGAAACGGCGGCACTCGCGAGCAGCGGCGCGACGGCCGGCCTTTGCCCCATCACCGAAGCCAGCCTCGGCGACGGCATCTTCCCGGCGCGCGACTTCTTGCGCGCGCGTGGACGCATCGGCGTAGGCACCGACTCGAACGTGCTGGTCGGCGTTAGCGATGAGTTGCGCCAGCTCGAATACGGCCAGCGGCTGACGCATCGCGAGCGCAACGTGCTGACGTCAAGTCCGGATGCGTCGACGGGCCGCACGCTTCTCGATGCCGCGCTCGCCGGCGGCGCGCAGGCGCTGGCGCAATCTCTCGCCGGGCTGCAGGTGGGCGGCCGTGCCGACATCGTCACGTTCGATCTGACGCATCCTTCGCTCGCGGGGCGGACGCAAGATGCGCTGCTCGACGGCTGGATCTTCGCGACGTCGAACGACGCGATCGACTGCGTCTGGGCCGGCGGCGCCAAGGTCGTCCAGGGCGGCCACCATCGTTCGCGCGACACGGCCCGGCGCGGCTTCAACAGAGCCGTGCGGAGGCTGCTCGCATGAGCCTCGCCGATGACAGCGCCAAGCAGGCAACCGGCACGCTCTACAAGACGATCCGGCAGGACATCGAGCGCCGCATCCTCACCGGCGAATGGCCGCCGGGCCATCGCATCCCGTTCGAGCACGAGATCATGGAGCACTATGGTTGCTCGCGCATGACCGTGAACAAGGCGCTGTCGGAGCTTGCCCAGGCCGACCTGATCGAGCGGCGGCGGCGCGCCGGCACTTTCGTGCGGCGACCGCAATTCCTGTCGGCCGTGCTGAAGATCCCCGACATCCGCGCCGAGATCGGCGCGCTCGGCCGCGCCTATGGCTACGAGCTGATCTCATCGACGCGCCGCACCGCCAACGCGGCCGATCGCGAGCGCCTCGGCGTCAAGACGCCATGCAAGGTGATCGCGATCCGCTGCCGGCACAGCGCCGACAATTTGCCATTCGCGATCGAGGATCGCCTGATCGACCTCGATGCCGTCCCCGACGCGGCCAAGGCCAATTTCAAGGTCGATCCGCCCGGCTCCTGGCTGCTACATCACGTGCCATGGACCGAAGCGGAGCATGCGATCAGCGCCATCGTCGCCGACGAGGCGATCGCCGATGGGCTCGACATCGCGATCGGCGCACCCTGCCTCGTGATCGAGCGGCACACCTGGCGCCAGAACCAGCCGCTCACAGCGGTGCGGCTGGTCTATCCCGGCGAGCAGCATCGGCTTGTGGCGCGGTTCAGGGGCAGCGAATGAAACGATCAAGCGCGCCCGGCCTGAGCACGAGATTTGCAAGCACGCTTGCAGACGCAGGCGGACCGCGCAGTCTTGACGGCGCGCGAGCCGCGCGACCAGTTTCCTCCCACCGCAAAGGACGATGACGATGCGCAGATTCGGGCTACTTGCAGTAACGGCCGCGCTCCTGACTTCGACGACCGCCTACGCCGATGACGTCAAGGTCGGCATCGGCATTTCCGGCTGGACCGGCTTCGCACCGCTGACCTTGGCGAAGGAGGCCGGCATCTTCAAGAAGAACGGCCTCGACGTCACCATCAAGAAGATCCCGCAGAAGGATCGCCACCTCGCAATCGCGGCGGGTGACGTGCAGTGCGCGGCGACCACGGTGGAGACCTGGATCTCCTGGAACGCCAACGGCGTCGCCACCAAGCAGATCTTCCAGCTCGACAAGAGCTACGGCGCCGACGGCATGGCCGTGCGCAACGACATCGCTTCCATCAAGGACCTGAAGGGCAAGACCGTCGCCGCGTCCGCGCCCGGCACCTCGCCCTATTTCGGGCTGGCCTGGATGCTCAAGAAGAACGGCCTGACAGTGAAGGACGTCACCATCGTGAACCTGGAGCCGGCCGCCGCCGCGCAGGCCTTCGTCTCCGGCCAGAACGATGCGGCGATGACCTACGAGCCGTATCTGTCGACGGTGCGCGCCGCCCCCGACAAGGGCAAGATCATCGCGACCACGCTGGACTATCCAATGGTGATGGATACGTTCGGCTGCACGCCGAAGTTCCTGACTGAGAACCCAAAGGCCGCCAAGGCGCTCGCCGACAGCTATTTCGAGGCGCTGGACATGATCGCCAAGGACCAGGCCAAGGCGTACGAGATCATGGGCGCGGATGTGAAGCAGAGTGGCGAGCAGTTCGGCAACTCGGCGAAGTATCTGCGCTGGCAGGACAAAGCGGCGAGCCAGAAGTTCTTCGAGACGGAGTTCAAGACCTTCAACAAGGAGGCCGCTGAGCTGCTGCTCGAAGTCGGCATCATCAAGCAGATCCCGAAAATCGAGGATCTGTATGATGCGAGCTTCATCAAGTAACTCGGAGCTAAGCTCTGAGTGATCCGTCATTGCGAGCGTAGCGAAGCAATCCAGGGCCCGGGGTGCGACTCTGGATTGCTTCGTCGCTTCGCTCCTCGCAATGACGATGTGGAGACATCATGCCCTCGGAAGTGAATTTATTCGAATCGACCACCAGCAGCCCGCGACACCGGGCGTACCGCCTCCACCACGAAAGCCTTTCTCCGTGATCCGACCTCTCGATCCCGTCAGCGCCAGGTCAAGAACAGCGCTCGGCCTCGCCTTCTTCGTCGTCTTCGTCGCGGCGTGGTCGCTGGCGACGTTCGGCGGTTACGTGTCGAAGACCTTCCTTGCCGATCCGCTGACAATGGTGCGCGAGGGCTGGGATCTGCTGACCAAGTTCGGCTTCCTCTATGACATCGGCATGACCGTCTGGCGTGTCGTCGGCGGGTTCGTGCTCGCGGCTGCCATCGCCGTCCCGCTCGGCCTACTGATGGGCGCCTACAAGCCGGTCGAGGCGTTCCTCGAGCCGTTCGTGTCCTTCGCGCGCTATCTGCCCGCCTCCGCTTTCATTCCGCTGTTGATCCTGTGGGCCGGCATCGGCGAGCTCCAGAAGCTTCTGATCATCTTCATCGGCTCGGTGTTCCAGATCATCCTGATGATCACCGTGACTGTCGGCAATACCAGGCGCGATCTCGTCGAGGCTGCGTATACGCTGGGCGCCAGCGACCGCGGCATCATCGGCCGGGTGCTGCTGCCGTCCGCTGCGCCTGATATCGCCGAGGTCCTGCGCCTCGTGCTCGGCTGGGCCTGGACCTACGTCATCGTCGCCGAGCTGATCGGCTCCTCCTCCGGCATCGGCCACATGATCACCGACAGCCAGGCGTTGCTCAACACCGGACAGATCATCTTCGGCATCATCGTCATCGGCCTGATCGGGCTGATCTCGGACTTCCTGTTCAAGGCGTTCAACGCCTGGCTGTTCCCGTGGAAGCTCGCATGACCACGCTCGTCATCAACAACGTCACGCGCACCTTTCCGGCCCGCCAGGGCCATGCGCCGACACGCGCGTTGGAGCCGGTCGAGCTCACGATCGGCACCAACGACTTCGTCACCATCCTCGGGCCCTCCGGTTGCGGCAAGTCGACCCTGCTGCGCATCGTCGCCGGCCTCGACCGCCCGACCAGCGGCAAGGTGCTGCTCGACGGCCGCGAGGTGACCGGCCCCGGCGCTGACCGCGGCATGGTGTTCCAGTCCTACACGCTGTTTCCCTGGCTCACCGTGCGCGAGAACATCGCCTTTGGCCTGCGCGAGCGCGGCGTGGCCGAGGCCGAGCGCAACGCCATCGCCGACCGCTACATTCAGCAGATCGGGCTGAAGGGTTTCGAGAACCATTGGCCCAAGCAGCTCTCCGGCGGTATGCAGCAGCGCTGCGCGATCGCCCGCGCGCTCGCCAACGATCCGAAGATTCTCCTGCTCGACGAGCCGTTCGGCGCGCTCGACAACCAGACGCGGGTGCTGATGCAGGAGATGCTGCTCGGCATCTGGGAGCGCGACCAGAAGACGGTGCTGTTCGTGACCCACGACATTGAGGAGGCGATCTTCCTCGGCAGCCGCGTGCTGGTGATGAGCGCGCGGCCCGGCCGCATCAAGGCCGACATCAAGATCGAACTGCCGCATCCGCGCTCCTACAAGGTCAAGACCTCGCCGGAGTTCGTGGCGCTCAAGGAGCGGCTGGTCGAGGAGATCCGCGCCGAGGCGCTGAAGGTCGCGGCGGAGGCGTGATCCCCGCCGCGCCGGATCAGAACCGCTCCGGCCTGACCACCTCGACATCGGACACGGTGACGAGGCCGATCTGATGCTGGACCACGGCAAAGACGGCGTCGAGCACGGCATCGACGCGGCCGCCATCGACGATGCACATGATGGCCGCCATCTGGCCGACCTCCGAGACCTGGCCGCCGGCCGACCAGGGGCCGGACTGGCCGCGCCCGGCGATCACCGGCAGCACGGAGTAACCGGTCACGCCGGCCTGATCGAAGCGCTCGGTGACCCGGCGCAGCAGCGGCATCTCGATGATCAGATCGATGCGCTTCTTGGCGAATGTCTTCATCGTCTCCTCCCTCATTTCACGGCGCCGGCGAGCATCGTCGCAGCGCCGATATAGAGCGGAATGCCGACCAGCAGGTTGAACGGAAAGGTGATCCCGAGCGAGAGCGTCAGCGGGATCGCTGCATTGGCCTCCGGCAGCGCCAGCCGCAGCGCGGCGGGCACGGCGATGTAGGACGCCGACGCCGCGAGCGTCATCAGCACGGCGGCAGAGCCGGCCGATAGCCCGATGGCACTTGCGAGCAGAGCGCCCAGCGCTGCGCCGATCAGCGGCATCAGCACGGCGAAGCTGCACAGCGGCACGCTGAGATATTTGCGTCCGTGCTGCAGGCCGCGGCCTGCGATCAAGCCCATGTCGAGCAGGAACACGCAGAGGACGCCTGGGAAGAGATCGACCAGGAACGGCTTCACCGTCGCGAGCCCCTTGGTGCCGGTGATCATACCCACCACGAAGGCACCGAGCAGAGTGACCACCGAGCCGTTCAGCATCACCTCGCGCCACATCGAATGCCCGTCCCCCGTTTCAGTCTTGCGATGCGGACGCGCGAGCTGCAGCGCCGAGACGATCGCGGGCGTCTCCATCGCAGCCGCGACCGCGACCATGTAGCCCGCGAACGGCAACGACACGAGATTGAGCGCGCCGGTGACGGCGGCAAATGTCACCGCCGAGATCGAGCCGTAGTGTCCGGCCACGGCCGCGGCGTCGACCGGCGACAGCCGGCTCATTCGCGTCAGCAGCAGATAGGCCAGGATCGGCGTGAAATAGGACAGCAGGACGCCGGCGCAGATCGCGGCGATCAGATCCCAGCTCATGCCGTGATGCGCGACCTCGACGCCGCCGCGGAAGCCGATCGACATCAGGAGATAGAGCGACAGCAGCTTCGCCACCGCCTCAGGCACGGTGAGATCGGACTTCGCCAGCGCGGCGGCCAGGCCGACCACGAAGAACAACACCATCGGCGACAGCAGATTCTGAAACGCAAGCTCGGTCAGCCCCATGAAGCCCTACTCCGCATCGGGCGGACGGCCTCCGGTGCCGGCCTCCGCCCTCCAAGGGCGCCCCCCAATGGGCGCCGGCCGCACTTGCAGCAAAGGGCGATGATTTGTAAAATTGATAATTGAAAGCTTTACCATTGTGTTTCTCAATCATGACCGCCCCATGCCGAAGACGCTGACCAATCTCGACATCGATCTCGTGCGCACCTTCGCGACCATCGCGCGGCTCGGCAGCTTCACCCAGGCCGCCGAGCGGCTCGGACGCCAGCAATCGACGATCTCGCTGCAGATCGGGCGGCTCGAAAGCGCGGTCAACGCCAAGCTGCTGGAGCGCTCGCCGCGCGCGGTGGCACTGACCACCGAGGGCAAGCTGTTCCTGGACTACGCGCAGAAGCTGCTCGACCTGAACGACGAGGCGGTGGCGCGGTTCGGCGAGCCGATGATGACCGGCGTGGTGCGGCTGGGGACGCCGGAGGATTTCGCGACCCGCCATCTGCCCGAGGTGCTCGCGCGATTCGCGCAGGCCTATCCGTCTGTCGCGCTCGAAGTCACCTGCGACCTGACGCTCAACCTGGTCGACCGCTTCCGCGCCGGCGATTTCGATCTGGTGCTGGTCAAGCAGGAGCCGTCGGTGCGCGCCAAGGGCCTGCGCGTCTGGCGCGAGCCGCTGGTGTGGGTGTCAGGCAGCCGCGACTTCCTGCATCATGGCGCGAAAGTGCCGCTGGTGGTGTCGCCGCCGCCCTGCGTCTACCGCAAGCGCGCCACCACGGCGCTCGACAGAGCGAGGAAGCCGTGGCGCATCTCCTACACTTGCGCCGCCCTGTCCGGCGCGCATGCCGCGGTCAAGGCCGGGCTCGGGCTCGCGGTGCTGCCGAAGGACATGGTGCCGGCAGGCCTGCACGTGCTCGACGGCCATGACCTGCCGGATCTCAAGGACACCGAGATCGCGCTGCTCGAGGTCAAGGGTCTGTCGCTGCCGGCGCAACGGCTGAAGCAGCACATCGTCCGCTCGCTCGAATAGCAACGTAGCGGCCGATGCGCTTCAACCATGGCACGAGGTGGAATGCGCTCATCAGCAGATACATCACCGTCATGTCGCCGAGCGGCGCGCCCGCCGGCATGGCGGAGCAGATCACGTCCGACCGGCCGTCACGCGCCATGGCGTTCAGCACGGCCATCAGCGCGAAGGTCGGCGCCGCAGCGAAGCGGAGACCATTGGCGATGTCGGGCATCGCGCGCATCCTGGTCGGGAGGAACGCCATGGCTCTGCTCCGTGGTCAGCGCTGGCCGTATTCGTCGTGGCGACGCCACCAGACGCCCTGCTCGTTGCGCCCCTTGGGTGCGCGATCGAGCCATTGATAGGCGCCCCATAGCCCGTCGAGGCCGCGCGCATAGGCCGAATAGGTGTGATAGACGGCACCATCCTCAAGGATGAAGGCGCTCATGCCCGGCCGATCGCGCATGAAGGTCGCGCCATCCGTGCCGGTGCCGGCGGCGATCTCCGCCACCATCGCCGGCACGTCGCCAGCCCCGAGCGGAGGACTGGTGCGGTAGTTGTAGTCGGTGCCGCCCTGGCGCTGCTGCTCCTCGGTGATCGCGACGTTGAAGTCGAAGTTGAAGTCGCTGCTCGCCGACGACGCCCAGGGGAAGGTCCAGCCCATCCGCGCCTTGTAGGCCTTCAGCTTGGCCAGCGGCGCGCGCGACACCGCCCACAGCATCACATCATGATTGGCGAGATGCACCGAAAAGCCGTTGAAGCCGTCGGCGATCATCGAGCAGGACGGGCAGCCGGCCTGGAAGTCGGGACCGAACATGAAGTGATAGACCAGCAGCTGCGAGCGTCCCTTGAACAAGTCCGGCAACGCCGCCGGTCCGTCCTCCGTGTCGAAGCGATAGTCCTTGTCGACGCGCACCCATGGCAGCGCCTGCCGCTGCAGCGCCAGCTCGTCGGCGCGGCGGGTGAGCTCCTTCTCTGCTTGCAGAAGGTCGAGCCGTGCCTTCATCCAGTCTTCGCGAGTTCCCGTGATATGCATGGTCATCTTCGTCATCCTTTGCGTGTTGACCGCAACTGACACTAGGATCGGCGCGGGAGAGGCCTGGAGTGACAAGTGTGGCGGGATTGGCATGGACTCGCTGATAGCGGCGGCGGCGCAGGCGCTCGCCGCGGGTGATCCGCTAGGGGCGCTGAATCGAGTCGCGTTGCGCGACGATCCTCCGGCGCTGGCGCTGCGCGGCATTGCCATGGCGCGGCTGGGCGACGTCGTCCGCGCCAAGGCGCTGCTGCGGCAGGCCGCGCGCGCGTTCGGGCCGAAGGCGACGCTGGCTCGCGCCCGCTGCGCCGTCGCGGAGGCCGAGATCGCGCTCGCCGCGCGGGATCTCAGTTGGCCGACCAAGGAACTTGCCGCCGCGCGCGAGATCCTCGACCAGCACGGCGACCGGACCAATGCCGCCTACGCCCGCAGCCTGGAGATCCGGCGCATGGTGCTGATCGGGCACCTCGACGATGCCGAGCGCGGACTGGCGGAGCTCGATCCATCGCCGCTGCTCCCGGCGGCGCGCACGATCTACGAACTGATCGTGGCGGGACTTGCGCTCCGCCGCCTTCAGACCAAGGCTGCGCGATCGGCGTTGGAACGCGCAGCACACACCGCCCGGCAGACGCGCATTCCGGAGCTGCACGCAGAGCTCGAACGGGTCTCGTTGAGCCTGTCCGCGCCGGCGGCGCGCATGATCCAGCGCAGCGAGGAGCGGCTGCTGAAGCTCGACGACGTCGAGGCGCTGTTCCGATCGGACGTGATGATCGTCGATGCCTGCCGGCTGGCCGTGCGCCGCGGCGCGCGCGTCGTGCCGCTGACGCGGCGTCCAGTGCTGTTCGCGCTGGCGCGGCGGCTGGCAGAGCGTGCCCCCGCCGATGTGTCGCGCGCGGACCTGATCGCGCACGCCTTCCGCGGCAAGGAAGCCGACGAGTCGCATCGCGCGCGCTTGCGCGTCGAGATCGGACGCCTGCGCCAACTGCTTCGCGGCCTGGCCGACGTCGGTGCGACCAAGGACGGTTTTGCGCTGAGACCGCTGCAGGATCGGGATGCCGTGGTGCTGGCACCGCCGGTGGAGGACGAGAACGCATCCGTGCTTGCCTGCCTCGCCGACGGGGAGGCATGGTCGAGCTCGGGTCTGGCCATGGCCCTGGGCGAGAGCCAGCGCACCGTGCAACGCGCGCTCGACGCGCTTGCCTTGGCCGGCAAGGTTCAATCCTTCGGCCGCGGCCGCGCGCAACGCTGGACCTGCCCGGTCGTTCCGGCATTCGCGACCGCCTTGTTACTCCCGGCCTTGTCCCCCCTGGACTAGCGTCGGACCGTCGCAACGAGAGAACGGCAGACATGACACGCGCAGCAGCAGAGATCATTCGCGAGTACGGCCCCTTCGAGGGCGCCGAGCGCGTCAATGGCGTCAGCTATGACGGCAGGCAGGTGTGGATCGCGACCGGCGGCAGCATCAAGGCGTTCGATCCCGCCGACGGGACCGTGCGGAAGTCGCTGGACGTGACCTCCCACGCCGGCACGGCCTTTGACGGCCGGCATCTCTATCAGATCGCCGAGGATCGGATCCACAAGGTCGATCCCGACACCGGGCGCGTGCTCGCAACGATCCCTGCGCCCTCGGGCGGCGGGGACTCGGGGCTCGCCTGGGCCGAGGGATCGCTCTGGGTCGGCGCCTATCGCGATCGCAAGATCCACCAGATCGATCCCGCGACCGGGCAAATCCTGCGCAGCATCCCGTGCACGCGTTTCGTCACCGGCGTCACCTGGGTCGATGGCGAGCTTTGGCATGGCACCTGGGAAGACGACGTCAGCGACATCAGGCGCATCGATCCCGCGACCGGCGAGGTGCTCGACCAGCTCGACATGCCTGCTGGCACCGGCGTCTCCGGCATGGAATCCGACGGCGGCGAGACGCTGTATTGCGGCGGCGGCGGCAGCGGCAAGGTCCGCGCCGTCAGGCGGCCGAAGCGGTCGCGAGGGTGAGCCGGCAAATCGACCCGCGGACGGCGTAGCGAAGGGAAGGCAGCCCTATTTCCCTATCGACGTATAGGCCGCCTTGCGGAAGTTGGCGTTGGCTTCCTCGCGGGTCTGCAGCTGCTGGCCACCGCCGCCACCGACCGGCTTGGTCGGCGTGACCACCGAGAACAGGACGAAGCCGCCGGCCTTGCGCGGGAAGATGAAGTATTCGGCGATGTCCGACTTCTCGCTGTCCTCGCAGGAGGACATGCCGCGGAACACGACGGCGCTGTCGACCAGTTCGCTGTTGCGCGCCGAGATGAACTTGCCCTTGCAGTCGCGGGCATCGTTGCCGATGATCGTGGCGGCGACTTCGAGGCCGTCGACATTCCGCTGCGGCGGCACGATCCGAACGAACCCGGTGGCGTTGTCGGCCTTCCAGGCGACCCCGCCCGATGTCAACCACACTGGCCGTTCGCCCCCGCCCAGAATGGCCGGATGCGACAGCGCGGCTTTGAGAATGAAGTTGGAGGCGATCTGCATCGCTTCCAATTGCAGCTCGGGAGAGTCCTCCGACGCCCGCGCCGGCTGCGTGCTCGCCGTCGCGGTGGCGGCGGGCGGCGCTCCCTGACGCTGCGCCGAGGGAGCGCCGTGCTGCACGGTGAAATTCGTCGCGGCCGCCATTCCGCCGGCATTGATCATGCGCACGCAATTCGCCAGCGACGGCAGCAGCACCGACGTGCCGTTCAGATCGAACTGGAACAGATTGCCTTGCGCGAAGGCCGACATCGTCCGTGCCGCCCTGAACGCCTTGATCAGGCTGGAGTCGTTCGGCATCGGCACGACGACCATGTTGGCCGACCACACCGAGCCCTCGACATTGTAGGAGTTGCGTCCGTCGAAGCTGAGCACGATGGGAAACTTCTGTCCCTGCGACAGCGACCAGCCGGGATGGATGAAGGCGAGAGCCCAGTTGAAGGTCGGCAGCGCGAGAACACCGAAATTGATGCCGCTCTTGTAGCTGGCGGAAGCGATGCAGCTCGAGAATTTTCCGGTGTTGTCGTCGGTGTAGGCGCCGCCCGACCAGCCCGCGACGGAGATGGAGCCGTAAGGCCCCTTCGCATGCGCAGGCTCATTCAACGCAGCTGTCGCCAGCGCCAGGAGTGAAGCCATCAGTCCAAGGACCGCACGCCGTACCGTCATCCCAATTCCCCGTTTTCGCCGCATTGTTGCAATTCCCGCGGCTACGTCAAGTAGCAGCGAACAACGTGCGACCACCCCAGGGATTGCGAGGCCGACCGGCCTCGTGCCCACGAAGGCACAACATGTCGCGGACGTCCTCCACAGCCCTTCATGGGAGCGTCATCGAACTCCGCTAGCGCTTGCCGGGTCTCACGCAGGCCAAGGGCTTCCTCGAAAGGGTTTCCTCGACATGACCACCACGCTGCCGGTGCTCGGCGCCGCCCTCTCCGTCAAGTCCATTCCGGCTCATCGCGACTGGCTGCTCCAACGTCAACGCGATCTCGAGATCCAGGACTTCTTCCGCGCGGACCTTCTCGACAGCGACTGGCGCAGCACCGCCAAGGAGATCAAGTCGATGCTGTCAGGTCACTCGGGTCGGCTGGGCATCCACGGCCCGTTCTGGGGCTTCAAGATCGACAGTCACGACCCGATGATCCGCCGCGCCGTGACCAAACGCCTGCTGCAGGGGCTCGAGGTCGCCGAATTTCTCGGCGCCACCCAGATGGTGATCCACTCGCCGTACACGACTTGGGATGCCAACAACATCGACATGCTGCCGGACAATCGCGAGGCGCTGATCGAGCGTGTCAGGGCGACCTTGACCGACGTCATCGCCTCTGCCGAGCAGGCCAACTGCGAGATCGTGATCGAGAACATCGAGGACAAGAACCCGCAGGATCGCGTTGGACTGGCGAAGGCGCTGGGCAGCAGCAAGGTGCGGGTCTCGCTCGACACCGGCCATGCCAACTACGCGCACCATTCGACCGGCGCGCCGCCCGTCGACTACTACGTCGATTCTGCCGGCGACATGCTGACCCATGTCCATCTGCAGGACACCGACGGCTACGCCGACCGCCACTGGGCGCCGGGCGAAGGCAATATCCGCTGGGTCGCCGTGTTCCGCGCGCTCGCCCGACTCAATTCCAACCCGCGCCTGATCCTCGAACTGCGCAACCATGATCACGTCAAGGCCGGCGCAGCGTATCTCGCCTCGCTCGAGCTCGCTCAATAAGCCAACGCATCCTCATTTCTCGGACAACCTCAGACCACAGAGATATTGCCATGACCAAGCTCACCCGCCGCGGCCTGCTCGGCGCCGGCGCCGCGATCGGCGGCAGCTTCATCCTGCCGCGCGTCTCGATCGCGCAAGCCGACACCCGTCCCTCGGTCACCATCGCCGTGCAGAAGGTGACCAACTCGAACGTGCTCGACGTGCTGCGCGAGCAGTCCAATGTCGGCGAGCGCGTGTTCTACTCGTCGCTGTGGGAAGGCCTGATCTCCAAGAACTTCCGCGGCAATCTCGAAGCCGTTCCCGGCCTCGCCACCGAGTGGAAGCGCATCGACGACCAGACCGTCGAATTGAAGCTGCGCCAGGGCGTCAAGTTCCACAATGGCGACGAGATGACGGCCGAGGACGTCGTGTTCTCGTTCAGCCGCGAGCGCATGTTCGGCGACAGCGAGGCCAAGAGCCGCAGCACCATCAAGGCATTCGAGAAGATCCCGGCGCCGCGCCCCGGCAAGGAGCTGCCGCCGGACGTCATCGGCGTGGCCCGCCGCATCTGGCCGGATCTCGTCCGCGTCGATGCCATCGACAAATACACCGTGCGCTTCGTCAACGCGACGCCTGACGTGACCATCGAAGGCCGCCTGATGCGCTACGGCTCGGACATCATGAGCCGGCGCGGCTGGGAGGAAGCCGCGAGCTACCTCGACTGGGCGCGCAAGCCGATCACGACGGGTCCCTACAAGATCGTCGAGTTCAAGCCCGACGTGTCGCTGACGCTCGAGGCGCACGATGAATATTGGGGCGGCCGTCCGCCGCTGAAGCGCATCCGCTTCCTCGAAGTGCCGGAGGTCGCGAGCCGCATCAATGGGCTTCTCTCCGGCGAGTATCAGTTCGCCTGCGACATCCCGCCGGACCAGATCGCCGGCATCGAGAAGAATGCGGCGTTCGAGGTCCAGGGCGGCACCATCCTCAACCACCGCCTGACCGTGTTCGACAAGAATCATCCGCAGCTCGCCAATCCCCTGGTGCGGCGCGCCTTCACCCATGCGATCGACCGCCAGGCCATCGTCGACAGCCTGTGGGCCGGCCGCACCCGCGTGCCGAAGGGCCTGCAGTGGGAGTTCTACGGCGACATGTTCGTCGCCGATTGGAGCGTGCCAGCATTCGATCCCAAGCTGGCGCAGGACCTGCTGAAGCAGGCCGGCTACAAGGGCGACCCGATCCCCTATCGCCTGCTGAACAACTACTACACCAACCAGGTCGCGACCGCGCAGGTGCTGGTCGAGATGTGGCAGGCGGTCGGCCTCAATGTGCAGATCGAGACCAAGGAGAACTGGTCGCAGATCCTGGAGCGCGGCCCGACCCGCGCCGTGCGCGACTGGTCCAACTCGGCCGCGTTCAACGATCCGGTTTCGTCGCTGGTCGCCCAGCATGGCCCCAACGGCCAGCAGCAGCAGGTCGGCGAATGGAGCAACGACGAGCTGAACCGGCTGTCGGAGTTCTTGGAGACCTCGACAGATCGCGACGCTCGCAAGAAGGCGTTCCGCCGCATGCTGGAGATCGCCGAGCGCGAGGACCCGGCCTACACGGTGCTGCACCAGAACGCGACCTTCACCGCCAAGCCGAAGTCGATCAAGTGGAAGGCCTCGCCGGCCTTCGCGATGGACTTCCGCACCGGCAACTACGGAGCGTGATGCCGTGGCGCCGCTGGTCAGCATCTCCGGCCTCAGGGTCGCCTTCGACGGCACGCCCGTGCTGCATGGCATCGATCTCGACATCCGCAAGGGCGAGGCCGTCGGCCTCGTCGGCGAGTCCGGATCCGGCAAGTCGGTGACGTGGCTCGCGGCGCTCGGCCTGTTGCCGGTCAAGGCGAAAGTGTCCGGATCAGCCAAGCTCGAAGGCCGCGAGCTGCTGGGTGCTGATGGCAAGGTGCTCGACCAGGTGCGCGGCCGCCGCATCGCGATGATCTTCCAGGATCCCGCCAGCGCGCTCAATCCGGTGCTCACGATCCGCCGCCAGTTGTGCGAAAGCCTCGCGCTGCATCGCGGGCTGCGCGGCGAGGCCGCGCGGGCCGAGGCGCTCAGGCTGCTCAATCTCGTCGGCATTCCCGATGCGGCGCGGCGGCTGTCGGCTTATCCGCACGAGTTCTCCGGCGGCCAGGTCCAGCGCATCATGATCGCGATGGCGCTCGCCGGCCAGCCCGACCTCCTGATCGCCGACGAGCCGACCACCGCGCTCGACGCCACGATCCAGGCGCAGATCCTCGATCTGTTGTCGGCCATCCGGCGCGAGTTCAACATGGCGATGGTCCTGATCAGCCACGACCTCGGCGTCGTCGCCGAGAATTGCGACCGCGTCTGCGTGATGTATGCGGGCCGCATCGTCGAGCGCGCCCCGGCGACGAGGCTGTTCGATGATCCCTGGCACCCCTACGCGCAGGGCCTGATCGGTGCGCTGCCGCCGCTCGATGGCATCAGGCGGCGGCTGCAGGCCATTCCCGGCACGGTCCCTGATCCCCGCGCCCTGCCGAGCGGTTGCGCCTTCGCGCCACGCTGCACCTTTGCCGGCGACGGCTGCCATGCCGGCGTGCCGCCACTGGCGCCGATCGAGCCGGACCGCGCGGTGGCCTGCCTGCGGCCGCAGCGTCTGCCGGTGGAGCTCGCCGCCGAATGACCGCGCCGCTGGTCGAGGTCCACGGGATCTCGCGCACCTACCGGATGAGGTCCGGCCTGTTCGGGCGTCCTGCATCGGTCCACGCCGTTGACGGCTTGAGCTTTGCGATTGCGAAGGGCGAGACGCTCGGCATCGTCGGCGAATCCGGCTCCGGCAAATCCACCACGGGGCGCATGGTGCTCGGGCTCGAGCCGCCCGACCAGGGCAGCGTGCGCTTCGGCGGCGCGCCGATCGCGGCCCCTGGCTCGGCGGCGTGGCGCGCCCAGCGCGCGCGCATGCAGATGATCTTCCAGGATCCGCTCGGCGCACTCGACCGCCGGCCTGCCGTCGCCGAGCAGATCCGCGAGCCGCTCGACATCCACGACATCGGGACCCAGCCAGAGCGCGAGGCGCGCGTGCGCGAGCTGCTGCACGCCGTCGATCTCAACGACAGCCATGGCCGGCGCTATCCCGGCGCGCTGTCGGGCGGCCAGCGTCAGCGCATCGTGCTCGCCCGCGCGCTGGCGACCAGGCCGGACTTTCTCGTCTGCGACGAGCCGGTCAGCGCGCTCGACGTCTCGATCCAGGCGCAGGTGGTCAACCTGCTCGTCGATCTGCAGGCCCGGCTCGGGTTGACCATGCTGTTCATCAGCCACGACCTGCGCGTCGTCAGGCAGATCAGCACCAAGGTCGCGGTGATGTATCTCGGCCGCATCGTCGAGCATGGCAACGCCGACGATCTGTTCGCGCGGCCGCAGCATCCTTACACGCAGGCGCTGGTGTCGGCGTCGCCGGCGCCGGGCCGCCGCAGCTCCGGACGCATCGTGCTGACCGGCGACCCGCCGAATCCGGCCGCGCGCCCCTCCGGCTGCGCCTTCCATCCGCGCTGCAGCCGCGCGACCGCCCGCTGCGCCAATGAGGTGCCCGCGCTCACCGCGCTGGATCAGCAGCGCCAGGTGGCCTGCCATCTCGTGACGGGGCCGCAGTCACAGACCCAGGATGCCGCGTAATGCTGCGCTATTTCGCGATCCGTCTGTCGCGCGCGCTGCTGACGATCGCACTCGTCGTCACCTTCGCCTTCATCGTGCTCAGGCTGTCGGGCGATCCCGCGCTGATGATCATGGGGCCCGAGGCGCCGCCCGAGGTGATCGCCGCATTCCGCAAGGCGTGGGGCCTCGATCATCCGATCTGGATGCAATATCTCGATTACTTCAAGGCAATCGGCCAGGGCGAGCTCGGACGCTCGATGCGCGACGGCCGGCCGGCGATCCAGCTCGTCATCGAGCGCATCCCGGCGACCCTGGCGCTGACCATCCCGGCGTTCCTGGTGAAAGTGTTGCTCGGCATTCCCGCCGGCATCTATGCAGCGCTTCACCGCGGCTCAGCCATCGACCGCGCCGTGATGATCACGGCGGTGGCCGGCTTCACGGTGCCGAGCTTCGTGCTGGCGCTGATTCTGGTGCTGATCTTCGCCGTCCAGCTCGGCTGGCTGCCGTCGGGCGGGCAGGACTCCTGGCATCATGCCATCCTGCCGATCGTGACGCTCGGCTTCGGCGGCGCTGCGGTGCTGGCGCGGTTCACGCGTAGCGCGATGCTCGAGATCCTCGGCCAGCCCTATATACGGACCGCATCAGCCAAGGGCGTGCCCTGGCGCCGGGTCATCACCGACCATGCGCTGCCGAACGCCGCGATTCCGACCGTTACCATCCTCGGCTTCATGGTCGGCAGCCTGATCGCGGGCGCGGTCGTGGTGGAAAGCGTATTCTCCTGGCCCGGCGTCGGCCGCCTGCTCGTCGTCGCCGTCGCCAATCGTGACCTCGCCGTCGTGCAATGCATCCTGCTGCTGGTGGCGATGACGATGGTGACGTCCAACCTGATCGTCGATTTTCTCTACGGCCTGCTCGATCCGCGGCTGCGCAGCAAGGGAGCGGAGGCATGACCGACGTTGCGATGAAGGCACCTGCCGCGCGGCGGCTGAGCTGGCCCGACGTTCCCGTCTCCGTCACGATCGCCGCGTGCTGGATCGCGGCAATGCTGCTGCTGGCCGTCTTCGCCGACCAGTTCGCACCTTATGGCTTCACCAAGTTCGACCTGCGCAATCGCCTGGCGCTGCCCGGCAACGCCGCGCATTGGCTCGGCACCGACGAACTCGGCCGTGACGTGCTGTCGCGCCTGATCGTCTCGATCCGGATCTCGCTCCTGATCGCGTTCGGCGCCACCGCGATCTCCGCCGTCGCCGGCACCACGCTGGGCTTTCTCGCCGCGCATTTCCGCGGCCTCGTCGAGCAGGCAGTGCTGATGCTGGCGGACTTCCAGGCCAGCATGCCGTTCCTCATCCTCGCGCTCGCCGTGCTCGCCTTCTTCGGCAACTCGCTGCCGCTCCTGATCGGGCTGATGGGCCTGTTCGGCTGGGAGCGCTATGCGCGCATCGCGCGCGGGCTCGCGATCTCCGCCAATGCGCAAGGCTACGCCGCCGCCGTGCGCCAGCTCGGCGCGACGCCGCAGCGCGTGTATCTCAAGCACATCCTGCCGAACATCGCCTCGACCTTGATCGTGTCGATGACGCTGGTGTTTCCGGAAGTCATCCTGCTGGAGTCCGGCCTCTCGTTCCTCGGGCTCGGCGTGCAGCCGCCGATGACGAGCCTCGGCAACATGGTCGGCTATGGCCGCGAATATCTCACGCGCGCGCCGTGGATCATGCTGGCGCCGGCGATCATCATCGTCGTGACCACGCTTGCGGTGTCCGTGATCGGCGACTGGCTGCGTGACCGGCTCGACCCGACGCTGCAATAGCTGCACTCAGCCGCGGGCTTCCTTGGTCGCAGAGGCGCCCTGTTCGCAGACGATGACCGCGTTGCCAGCCGGCTCGCCCGCCAGCGCCGTCCATTTCGATGCTTCCTGCAGCCAAAGGTCGCGGCGTGTCGGATCGCGTGCGGCTTCCTCATGGCAGCTTGACGCCGCCGCCAAACATGCCGATTTCCTGTCCATGCGCCAAGGTCCGACAGATCAACACCAAACGCGTTAACACAGGATAGCGCGATCTGAGGTTGTGATCGACTTCGCATGATTGTCCTGCCGGAAGGTTACACATAGCGCATCGGCAGCGAATGATGTGCGTGGCAGGCGGCCACCGCGGCATGGCCGAACGCGACCGAGATCTGGTGTAGGTCGGTGACGACGTCGCCGATACCATAAAGCCCGTCGACGCCGCAGCGCTGCTTGGCGTCCACCTCCAGAAAATCCTCGGCCGTGTGTCGCGCGCCCATCCGGATGGCGAGCTCCGAGCGGACCTCAGCCCCCAGCGCGGGATAGATGACCTCGAAGGGTTCGCTGGCGCCATCTGCGAACACCGCCTCGATGGCACCGCTCCGGCGCTGAAGCGACCGGAGAGGCGGCATCACGCGAACCCCGGCCGCGGCCAGCTCCTCCCGCGCTGCGTCGTTCTGCGCGTCATCGCTCGGGATCAACGTGATGTCGGCGCTGTAGACACGCATGAACAGCGCCTTGCCTGCAGCATGACCGAGTGCACCGACGATCGCGATCTTGCGGTCGGCTGCCTCGTAGCCATCGCAGACAGGGCAGTAGCGCAGCTCACCCTGGCGAACCGCCTCGATCCAGTCGGGAAGAGGAAACTGCCTGTCGACGATCCCCGTCGCCAGAATCACCCGCTGCGCGGCGATTGCACCGTCAGCATATGTCGCGACGACGTCCGCGCCGGTCCTGTCGAGCGATGTCACCGTGCCGCGGATGATCGGGACGCGGAGGTCCTCCACCTGATGCTCCATCCGCGCGAGCAGCTCATGTCCCGAAATGCCGTCAGGAAAGCCAGGTAGATTATGACTGCGGGGAATCAGGGCTGCCCGAGATGCGCCGCTGTCGATGATCACGACGTCCCGTCGGAACCGCGCCAGATAGATCGCGGCCATCAGGCCGGCCGGCCCGCCGCCGACGACGAGAACTTCGGTGCGCATCGCAGCCCTCGCCCTTCTTGACAGCTCGGCCGCGTCTGCCGCGAAACCGTTGTTCGTCCCATGCGCGCGACCGCTGCCGAAACCGGCAGGTTCCTGAGCGCTCGGTCGACGCCGACACCCCAAATTCTACGCAGCCCGCGGTCCCAAGTTCCCCCCCCCCCGGGCTCCGGAGCAAAATTCGCTCGGTCATAATCCGGAACACACAAGGAACTTTTTTTGGGCAACGGAACTTAACCTATGTCACTGCTGTGCAGCGGCGATAGTGGCAAAATTTGACACCTAAGGTTGTGTTTCGGGGAGCATCGATGCGATTTGAGAATTCAACCGACGAAAGTCTGTTGGCCTATTATGAGAGTGTCCGAAAGCAAGTTGCCGCTGATAGTCGGATCGGGGGACCCTATCGTCTCATCGGAGACCGGGCCAAGCAATACGCCCAGGAGCTTCAGGCTGAAATGCGACGACGGCAGATGCGCTTTACGCCCATCGAATGGCCGAACTGATCTGTAGAATTAATGGTGTCGTTCGTGGAAAGATACCCGTCACGCGACCGCACATATGGATGGACCGGCGATGCCCTCTTCCACAAGGGGAGAGGGCACCGCATTGCGCAGGAATTATTTCGCAGCCAAGCAAAACGGGCTCACGATCATTCCCACGACCAGCTCGCGAAATCGTTCTCGAACTGAGGCACGTCCTTCCAGACGCCCTTCAGCTTCTTGTTGATCACCGTGATCCACTGCGGCTGGAACAGGAAGCCGGCGGCCGCATCCGTTGCCAGCATGCGCTGGGCGTCGCCGAGCAGCTTGGTGCGCTCCGCCTCGTTCGGCGTGTCGACGATCTTCTGATACAGCTTGTCGAAGGCCTCGGACTGATAGCCGAAGTAGTAGTTCTTATCGGTGAACTTCACGAGATCGAACGGCTCGACATGCGAGACGATGGTCAGGTCGAAATCATGCGGTCCGTTGAACACCTGTGACAGCCACGCCGCCCATTCGAGATTCTCGATCTTGGCGACGATGCCGACCTTGGCCAATTGAGCCGCGAGCACCTCGCCGCCCTGGCGCGCATAGGCCGGCGGCGGCAGCCGCAGCGACAGTTGCAGCGGCGTGGCGATGCCGGCTTCCGCCAGCAGCTTCTTGGCCTTCTCCGGGTCGTAGGGATTGATGTCGGTGGTGTCGACATAGCCGAGCGAGCCCGGCACGTAGAAGCTGCCGATCGGCGTACCCAGGCCGTCGACGGCGCCTTCGATCATCGCCTTGCGATCGATCGCGGCAAGGATCGCGCGGCGGACGCGGACGTCGTCGAGCGGCTTCTTCTTGTTGTTGATGGTGACGATGGTCTTCGCCTTTGAGCCGCCGATCAGCACGGTGAAGCGCGGGTCGGACTTGAACTGCGCGATGGTGCGCGCCGTGGTGCCGCGCGGAAAGGCGTCAACGTCGCCCGACAGCAGCGCCGCGACCTGCGCCGCCGGATCGGAGATGAAGCGGATCGTCACCTTGGACAGCTTCACGGCTGCGGCGTTGCGATAGTCCGGCCATTTGTTCAAGCTCAGGGACGAGCCCTTGGCCCAGCTACCCAGCGTGTACGGCCCAGTACCGACCGGCTGCGTCGCGTTGGTCGGCGCGCTCTTCGGCTCGACGATCGCGGCTGTGGCCTGTCCGAGCAGGAACGGCAGGTTGGGCTCGGAATATTTGAGCTTGACCTCGATCGTCTCGGCATCGGGCGCGTTGACCGCCTCCATCGCCTGGAACAGCGCCTTGTCCTTGTTGGTGCTGTTCGCGGCGCCGGCGCGCTCGAACGAGAACTTCACGGCGGCGGAATCGAATGCCTCGCCGTTCTGGAATTTCACGCCCTTGACGAGCTTGAAAGTGTAGCTCTTCAGATCCGACGAGGCCTGCCAGCTCGAGGCCAGCAGCGGCGACACCGAGCCGTCCTCGTTGATCTTGGTCAGCGTCTCATAGACGTTGTAGAGCGTGACCTCGGCGATGGCCGCGGCGGCCGCGCTGGTCGGATCGAGCCCCGGCGGCTCCAAGGTCATGCCGACGACGACGCTGTCCTTCTTGCTTTGTGCCGAGGCCGGCACAGCGGTGGCCGCGACGAGCGCGGCCAATGCGACGATGGATAGTCTTTTCAACATTGTTCGTTTCTCCCGGACGGAACCAAGTTACGCGTCAAAGCGGCTTCGAGACAAGAGGCTGGTGTTCTGCGGCGACGAGCGCCGGCAGCGCCATCACGCTTTCCGCCTTGTGGCAGGCAGCGGAATGCAGCCCCGTGAGCGCCCGCAGGGAGGGTGCCGTCGCCCGGCACTGGGCATCAGCGAGTGGACAGCGCGGCGCGTAGGCGCATCCGGCCGCGCCGAGGGATTGCGACGCGATCGCGACGCTCTCGAGCCGGCGCCGGATCGCGCCGGCCTGCGCCCGCGGCACGGCGTCGAGCAGCGCCCGGGTGTACGGGTGCGCGCACTGGCCGAACAGATCCTCGGGCCGTCCGCGCTCGACGATGCGCCCGAGATACATCACCGCGACCTCGTCGCAGAGATAGTCGACGACTGCCAGATCATGACTGATCAGCACATAGCTGAGGCCGAATTGCTCCTGCAGGTCCTGCATCAAATTGAGCACCTGCGCCTGCACCGAGACGTCGAGCGCGCTGACGGGCTCGTCGGCGACGATCAGCTTCGGCTGCGTGATCAGCGCCCGCGCGATCGCGATGCGCTGGCGCTGGCCGCCGGAGAACTCATGCGGATACTTGTCCATGTCGGCATCGCGCAACCCGACCTGCCGCAGCACGCTCGCGACACGCGTCCGCAAGGACTCGCGATCCGGGCTTTCCAGAACCGTGAGCGGCTCGGCCACGATGCGCGCGATGGTCTGGCGCGGATCGAGCGAGCCATAAGGGTCCTGGAACACCATCTGGAAATCGCGGCGGGCGCGGCGCAGCTCGTCGGCCGGCAGTCGGTCGAGATCGCGCCCCGCCATCAGCACCGATCCCGACGACGGCCGCTCCAGCGCCATGATCAGCCGCGCCAGGGTCGACTTGCCCGAGCCGGACTCGCCGACGATGCCGAGGCTCTTGCCCGGCATCAACGCCAAGGACACGCCATTGAGCGCGAGCACCTGTCCGGCTGGGCGCAGCAGGCTCTCCCGCGGCAGCGTATAGCGCTGCACGAGATCCCTGACCTCGAGCAGCGGCGTCTCGCCAGCTCCTTGCGATGCCGTGCTCAAGCGACAACTCCCACCGGATCACGCGCAAGCGCGACATCGGTCCGGATGCAACGGACGCCATGACCGATGCCGATCTCGATCGCCGGCGGCAGCGCCGCGCGGCAGGCGTCGACGACCAGCGCACAGCGATCGGCGAACGGACAGCCGGCCGGCAGATCGGCGAGCTCCGGCACGGTACCGGCGATGGTCGCAAGCCGCGTACCCTTGCGGGCCCCGAGCCGCGGCCGCGCGCGGAACAGGCCCTGCGTGTAGGGATGGCCCATGCGCGAGAACACCGCATCGGTGCTGCCGCTCTCGACCACCGTGCCGCCATACATCACGATCATGCGCTGCACATTCTCGGCGATGACGCCGAGATCATGCGAGATCAAGATCATCGCCATGCCCTGCTCCGCCACGAGATCGGCGATGAGGTCGAGGATCTGGCGCTGGATGGTGACGTCGAGCGCGGTGGTCGGCTCGTCGGCAATCAGCACGTCGGGCCTGCAGGCCAGCGCCATCGCGATGGTGACGCGCTGGCGCTGGCCGCCGGAAAACTGGTGCGGATAGGCGTCGTAGCGTCGGGTGGGGTCCGGCAGACCGACGCGGTCGAGCAGCGCGATCGCCTGGCGTTTCGCTTCAGTCGCCGAGCAGCCGGTATGTCGCAGCAGCGGCTCGGCCACCTGGTGGCCGATCGTATGCATCGGGTTGAGCGCGGTCATCGGCTCCTGAAAGATCATGCTGATGCGGTTGCCGCGCAGCTTGCAGTAATCGGCATCGGGCAATCCGACCAGCTCGCGGCCATCGAGCTTGATGCTGCCGCTGACGACAGCGCTGTCGGGCAGAAGCCCGAGCAGAGCGAGCGCCGTGATCGACTTGCCGCAGCCGGACTCGCCGACGATGCCCAAGGTCTCGCCGCGCCGGAGCGCGAACGACACCTCGCGCACCGCTTGCGCCGGGCCGCGGCTGGTGTTGAGCCGGATGCCGAGACCGCTGACATCGAGCAGAGGCTGATCGCTCGCCATCATCGCTGCCTCGCCAGCCGTGGGTCGAGCAGATCACGCAGGCCGTCGCCGAGCAGGTTGAGGCCGAGCACCGCGAGCGCGATGGCGGCGCCGGGGTACACGGCGAGGCTCGGCGACTGGAACAGCAAGGTCTGCGCATCGTTCAGCATGCGCCCCCAGGACGGCTGCGGCGGCTGGGTGCCCAAGCCGAGATAAGACAGCGCCGCCTCCGCCAGGATCGCCAGCGCAAACTGGATCGTCGCCTGCACGATCAGGATCGACAGGATGTTCGGCAGCACGTGCTCGATGGTGATGCGGAAGCGGCCCTTGCCGGCAGCGCGTGCCGCCAGGATGAACTCGCGCGCCCAGACAGCACCGGCCTGGCCGCGGGTGACGCGCACGAACACCGGGATCTGGAAGATGCCGATCGCGGTGATCGAGGTCACCATGCCCGGGCCGATCACAGCCGCCAGCATGATCGCCGACAACACCGCCGGAAAGGCGAAGGTGAAATCGCTGAAGCGCATGATCAGCTCCTCGGTCCAGCCGCGCTGCGCGGCTGCGATCAGGCCGAGGCAGACGCCGCAGGTAAGACCGATGCCGACGGCGATGATGCCGACCAGAATGGTCGCTCGCGCGCCGACCAAGAGCAGCGAGACGATATCGCGGCCGAGCACGTCGGTGCCGAGCCAATGCGCTGATGACGGCGGCCGCAGCTTCGAGGCGACGTCGATCTCATAGGCCGACCACGGCGTCCACACCAGCGACAGCAGCGCAGCGCCGAGCACCAGCAGACACAGCAGCGCGCCGACGATGAAGCTGCGATGGCGCAGCGCGCGGCGCCAGAACGCGCTCGGCGCGGGGGCCGTGGCGGCTGCGGCTTGAATGATCACGGACGGACTCACAGCTCGTGCACCTTGATGCGCGGATCGATCACCGCATAGAGCACGTCGACCACGAAGTTGACGACGATCACCATCGCCGCCAGCAGCATGACGCAATTGCGCACGACGATGAGATCGCGATTGGCGATCGACTGGAAGATGAGACGCCCCAGGCCCGGCAGATAGAACACGTTCTCGATCACGATGGTGCCGGCCAGCAGGTTTGCGAATTGCAGTCCCATCACGGTGAGCACTGGGATCATCGCGTTGCGCAAGACGTGCTGCCACAGCACCTCGCGCTTCGTCAGGCCCTTGGCGCGCGCGGTCCGGACGAAATCCTCGCGCAGAACGTCGAGCACCGCAGAGCGCGTCACCCGCGCCAGGATCGCGGCCTGCACCACCGCCAGCGCCACAGCCGGCAACAGCAGCGCGCGCAGCCCCGGCCAGATGCCGTCCTCCCAGCCGGGGAAGCCGCCGGCCGACAGCCATTGCAGCTTCACCGCAAACAGGAGGATCAGGAGGATCGCGAACCAGAAGTTCGGCAAGGCGATGCCGATCTGGGTCAGGGACATCACGCCGACATCGCCGAGGCGGTTGTGATTGGCGGCCGTGTAGATGCCGGCCGCGAGCGCCAGCACGGTCGTGAGTCCCATGGCCAGGATCGCGAGCGGAATCGTCATCGCCAGCCGCTCGCGGATCAGTTCGGCCACCGGCGTGCCATAGGCATAGCTGTTGCCGAGATCGCCGCTCAGCATGCCGCCGATCCAGTGCAGGTAGCGCCAGGCCAGCGGCTGATCCAGCCCGAGCTTGACCGTCAGCGCCCTGACCGCATCGGGCGAGGCATCCGCGCCCATCAGCATCTGGGCGGCGTTGCCCGGGAGCGCGTCGAGCACCAGGAATATGATCAGCGACGCGCCGACGAGGGTCGCCAGCAAGGTCAGGCAGCGCCGCAGCAGAAAAACGCTCATTCGCGCCGGGACTCCAGTTTTCGGCGGCCGCACGTTCCACAGCTTTCGGCTCCGATGCAAGCCTGTTGCCTGCATGATTGCCATTGCCCGGCGCAGGACATCTTCGCAGGCCACACCGGCCACGGTATCGTCGGCTTGATCCCGGTCAACGGCGGAGCGCCGGCGACCGCCATCATGCGGCTGATCGCAACAACGCAAGGGCCCCTCTCGATCATGACCATCCGTCCGAGCTTTCTCTGGGGTGCCTCGACCTCGGCCTTCCAGATCGAGGGCGCAGCCCATCTCGACGGCCGTGCCGACAGCATCTGGGATGTCTTTCTGCGCGCGCCGGGCCGCACCAAGACCAACGACACGGCCGAGACCGCATGCGACCATTATCACCGCTACGCCGGCGACGTGGCGTTGATGCAAGAGCTCGGCCTCAACGCCTATCGCTTCTCGATCTCCTGGCCGCGGGTGCTGCCGCAAGGCCGCGGCGCGGCCAACGAAGCCGGCCTCGCCTTCTACGACCGCCTGATCGACGCCCTGCTTGCCGCTGAGATAGAGCCGTGGCTCTGTCTCTACCACTGGGACCTGCCGCAGGCGCTGGAGGCGCTCGGCGGCTGGCAGAACCGCGACATCGCCGGCTGGTTCGCCGACTATACCGCGCTGGTCGCGCGGCGCTATGGCGACCGGGTCAAGCGCTTCGCCACCTTCAACGAGCCCTGCGTGTTCACGCTGTTCGGCTACGGCCTCGGCTGGCATGCCCCTGGCTTGGCCGACAAGACGGCGCTGCACAAGGCGATCCATCACGTCAATCTCAGCCATGGCCGCGCCGTCGACGTGCTGCGCAAAGACGTCGCCGGCGCCTCGATCGGCGCGATCCACAACCGCCAGCCCTGCTATCCCTGCACCAGCAAGCCGGCGGACGCTGCAGCGGCGCTGCGGCTCGCAGCCTATTGGAACGACGCTTTCCCGTTCCCGCAAGCGTTTGCCAGCTACCCGCCGGAGCTGGCGGAGGCCGTCGCGCCATATGTCGCGCCCGGCGACATGGCGCAGATCGCACGGCCCGTCGACTGGTTCGGGCTCAACCACTACTCGCCGCATTACGTGAGGGCTGACACCAACCTGATCGGGGCGAGCTTCGGGCCGGCGCCCGACACCGTGCCGCGCAGCGCGATCGGCTGGCCGGTCGTGCCCGGTGCGTTCCACGACACGCTGCTGGATATCCACCAGCGGTTCCAGCTTCCGATCTACGTGCTTGAAAACGGCACCGCAGCTGCCGACGTCCTCGGCAATGATGGCCAGGTTCATGACGTGGACCGGATCGCCTATCTCAAGGCCTACACTGCCGCCATGGAACAGGCGATGAAAGAAGGCGCCGACGTCCGCGGCTATTTCGTGTGGTCGCTGCTGGATAATTTTGAATGGGGGGCGGGCTATTCGCAGCGTTTCGGCATTGTCTATGTCGACCACACCACGCAGCGTCGCATTCCCAAGGCGTCTGCGCGATGGTATGCGGACATGATCGCGGCCCACCGGACCTCCGACGGGCCGTACAACCGGGCGGAAGACTGAGGCATGAGCGATCGCGTTCTTCTGGGCGATATCGGCGGCACAAATGCGCGCTTCGCGCTGCTCGACGATGGCGTGGTCGGCGAGGTCGAACACCTGAAGGTCGCGGACTTCGCCACCATTGCCGATGCGATCACCGCGTTCCTGTCGCGGCACGCAGAAGGCGGAGCGCCCTCCGCGGCCGTGCTCGATATCGCCGGGCCGATCGAGCGCAATCGCGGCATGCTGACCAACAGCACCTGGGCCATCGACGGCGCCGAGCTGGCCGCGCAATTCAATCTCCGCTCGGCGAAGCTGCTGAACGATTTCGAGGCCGTCGGCTGGTCGCTGCCGGCGCTCCGGCCGGATGATCTGTATCCGCTCGGCGGCAGCGCGGCCGTCGCCGGCGCACCGATGCTGGTGATCGGCCCGGGCACCGGGTTCGGCGCGGCCTGCTATCTGCCGGGCGGCGGCCGTCCCACGGTTGCCGTCACCGAGGCAGGTCACGCCACCTTGCCGGCCACCACCGCGCGCGAGGCCGCGGTGCTGGCCAAGATGCGCGAGCACTTCGGCCATGTCTCGATCGAGCGCGCGCTGTCCGGCAGGGGTCTCGAAAACGTCTATCATGCCATCGCGGCCGTCGACGGAGCCTCGGTGCCGAAGCGCGACGCCGCCGCCATCACCAGCGCCGCGCTCGACGGCGGCTGCGCCACCAGCCGCGCCACGCTCGACATGTTCTGCGCCTGGCTCGGCGCCGTCGCCGGCAACCTGACGCTCACCTTCTGTGCCCGCGGCGGCGTCTACATCGCCGGCGGCATCCCGCCGCGGTTTCCCGACTACTTTGCACGATCCGATTTTCGCCGGCAGTTCGAGAGCAAGGGACGCTATGACAGCTATCTGCGGCCGATCCCGGTGCACATCGTCACCAAGCCCGACATCAGCTTCCTCGGTCTCAAATCGTTCTTCGAGGCCGGCATCACCGCGAGCGGCGGCTCCCCGACGCACTGAGATCGAATGAGCGACATCGTCACGATCACGCCGAACCCGGCCGTCGACGTCTCGACGAGCGTCGAGAAAATCGTGCCGGTGGCCAAGCTGCGCGGCACGACGCAACAGCGAGATCCCGGCGGCGGCGGCATCAACGTCGCCCGTGTCATCGCCCGCCTCGGCGGCGACGTCACCGCGCTCTATCCGGTCGGCGGTCCGACCGGCCTGCTGCTGAAGCAGCTCGTCGAGAAGGAAGGCGTCGCCAGCCGCACCTGGGCGACGGCCGAGGACACGCGCGAGGACTTCTTCGTCCAGGAGCGCGTCAGCGGCCAGCCCTATCGCTTCATCCTGCCGGGTCCGACGCTGACCGAGGCCGAATGGCAGGCCGGCCTTGCCTTGCTCGCAGCCCAGGATCCGTTCCCCCGCTTCGTCATCGGCAGCGGCAGCCTGCCGCGCGGCGTGCCGACCGACTTCTACGCGCGCGCTGCGACGCTTGCACGATCACGCGGCGCGCAATTCGTGCTCGACACCTCGGGTCCAGCTCTGGCCGCGGCGGTTGCCGGCGGCATCGACCTGATGAAGCCGTCGCTGCACGAGATGCAAGAGCTGGTCGGCGGCGCCCTGCCCGATGCAACGGCGTGGGAGAAAGCCGCCCACGCGCTGGTCGCGAGCGGCAAGGCCGGCACCGTCGCGCTCACCATGGGTCATCTCGGCGCCCTGCTGGTGACCCGCGACCGCGTGCTGCGCGCTCAGCCGCTGACGATGGTGCCGGTCAATGCGGTCGGCGCCGGCGACAGTTTTCTCGGCGCGCTGGTCGCGAAGCTCGCCGCGGGCGAGTTGCTGGACGACGCGTTTCGCTTTGCGGTCGCCGCAGGTGCTGCGGCGCTGCTGCGCACCGGCACCGCGCTGTGCGATCCCGCCGACGTCAGCCGTCTGCAGGCTGACGTGCGGCTTGAGACGGCGTGACATCGCTCGCCGCATCACCGTTGAGCCGATCGAGCGAGAGCAGCAACCCGCCGACGCGCTCCAGCGACGACATCCACTCGGCGAGGCGGTTGAAATTGTCCACCATCCAATTGAACGACCCCTGCACCAGCGTGAACGCAGCGGCTGCCTGGGTGAGTTCGCCCAGGGTCATCTGATCGCCGAGGAATTTCGGCGCGCACAGCACGAGGCCGATGATCGGCGCGAGCAGCGTATTCAGATGAGACACCAGGGTGTTGCGCATCAGCTGCCAGCACAGCCGCTTCCATTGCTGGATCGTGCGGTCGAGCGCCATCCACAGCCCGGCAATGACGCTGCGTTCCTCCTGCTTGGGCGCGATGCCTTCGCCGATGTCGCGCAAGTGATGGGCCGCGGTGATCAGCTCCGACTCGGCCTGGTTCTTGGTCTGGATGACGCGCGTGAGCGGCGAACCGACCCACAGCATGGCCCCGGTCACCAGCCCGGAATAGATGACGACGCTGACCACCAGGTAGCCTGGAATCCACAACTGCTGCCCGCCCACGACGAAGCCGATGGATCCGCCGACCTGCCACAGCACCTGGACGAACACGACCGCCGTCAGCAGCGAGGAGATCACACTGACCACGAAGTCGATCGGCGCATCGGTGGCGATGCGGACGTCCTCGGCGATGCGATACTCCGGAATCTTCAGATCGCCCTGCACCGTCGCGAGCCGCGCATAGCGATCGTCCTCGACCCAATAGTTGATCACCTTGGCACTCAACCATTGCCGCCAGTTGCGTTGCATCGCCATGCGGCCCCACACCGAGACGATCGCCAGCACGACGCTCGCCAGACAAAGCGGAATGAGCAGAGCGGCCTGCTGCCGCAGCCGCGTCGGATCGCGGCCCTCCAGCGCGTCGAAGAAATCCCTGTTCCAGTAATTGAAGCGGAACTGCACGTAGAGCTGGAGCACCACGAGGACGACCAGGGCGACGCAGAGCAGCCAGACCCGCCATGCCGTCGATCCGAGCCAGAATTGCCGCGCCGTGAGCCAGAACCGCGACCATTCGCGATTGCCGTCCTCGTTCTGGTCGTCGGAGATCATCGGTGATCCGGATGGAGGTGATCGATGGGTTTTAGCAAACATCCTCGCCTATGGTGGAACCGTTGTCATCCCGCGATTTAAGGGGCTCGCGGAGCGCCCTGCTTGATCTTGCGCAAGGCAGCCGCCGCCCGCCGCGACAAACTGAGGTTCGCGCTGCGATGCGGGAGATGACCGATGACGGCACCTAGCTACATCCGCTGGTTCAAGGATCTCCGCATCGAGGACGTGCCCGGCGTCGGCGGCAAGACGGCGTCGCTCGGCGAGCTGTATTCGGCGCTGGCGTCGCACGGCGTGCGCGTGCCCAACGGCTTCGCACTGACGGCGGCCGCCTATCGCGATGCGCTGCGCGCGGCCGGAGCCGACGACGAGCTACGGAAGCTGCTCGCCGGCCTCGACAAGCGCCGCATTGCCGACCTCGCCAAGCGCGCGGCGAAGGCCCGCGCGATCGTGTTCGCGGCGACCGACCGTGACGACCTGCGCCACGAGGTCGCAGAGGCCTACAAGCAGTTGGAGCAGGAGTATGGCCGCGGCGTCGCGGTTGCCGTGCGCAGCTCGGCCACCGCCGAGGACCTGCCGAATGCGAGCTTCGCAGGCCAGCACGAGAGCTTTCTCAACATTCGCGGCGCGAAGGATCTGTTCGAGGCGTGCCGCCGCTGCTTCGCCTCGCTCTATACGGACCGCGCGATCTCCTACCGCATCGACAACGGCTTCGACCACGACAAGGTCGCGTTGTCGGTCGCCGTGATGAAGATGGTGCGCTCGGACCGCGCCGCGAGCGGCGTGATGTTCTCGTTGGACACCGAGAGCGGCTTTCGCGACGTCGCCTTCATCACCGGGGTCTACGGCCTCGGCGAGACCATCGTGCAGGGCACGGTCGATCCGGACGAATTCTACGTCCACAAGCCGACCTTCGCGGCCGGCTTCCGCAGCGTGCTGTCGCGCCGGCTCGGCGCCAAGGACAAACGGATGGTCTATGCCAAAGCCGGCGCAAAGCCCGGCGCGCGCAGTCGTGGCCCCACGACGCGCACCGAGGCGACGCCGCCGGCTGACAGGGCGAAATTCTGCATCAGCGATGCCGACGTGCTGGAGCTCGCGCAGGCCACCATCGTCGTCGAGGAGCACTACTCGCAGAAGGCCGGCAGGCCGACACCGATGGACGTCGAATGGGCCAAGGACGGCCGCGACGGCGCGCTCTACATCATCCAGGCGCGGCCGGAGACGGTGGCCTCGCAGCGGCGGCCCGAAGCGATCGAGACCTACGTTCTGAAGAAGACCGGCAAGGCGCTGGCAACCGGCCGCGCCGTGGGCGAAAGGATTGCCACGGGCAAGATCCGCCGGATCCGCACTCCCAAGGATCTGAACGCGTTCCGCCCCGGCGAGGTGCTGGTCGCCGCATCGACCAGTCCGGACTGGGAGCCGGTGATGAAGACCGCGGCGGCGATCGTCACCGATCATGGCGGCCGCACCTGCCATGCCGCGATCATCGCCCGCGAGCTCGGCGTGCCGGCCGTGGTCGGCACGGAGGATTTCAGCAAGCGCGCGAAGACCGGAACGACCGTCACCGTCTGCTGTGCGGAGGGCGATGCCGGCCATGTCTACGACGGCGCACTGCCGTTCGATGTCGAGCGCCTGGCGATCGACAGCCTGGAGAAGCCGCGCACGGAGATCATGGTCAATCTCGGCAATCCCGAGCTGGCCTTCAAGACCGCGCTGCTGCCGAACGATGGCGTCGGCCTCGCCCGCATGGAGTTCATCATCAACCAGGCGATCGGCATCCACCCGATGGCGCTGGCGACGCCCGCAAAGGTGACCGCGGCAAAGGACCGCGCGACGATCAAGCGCCTGACTGCGCGCTACAAGAAGCCCGCCGACTTCTTCGTCGAGCGGCTGTCGGAAGGCGTCGGCACCATCGCCGCGGCGTTCTACCCACGACCGGTGATCGTGCGCCTCTCAGACTTCAAGACCAACGAATATGCCAGCCTGATCGGTGGCTCCGATTTCGAGCCGAAGGAAGAGAACCCCATGCTCGGCTTCCGCGGCGCCTCGCGCTATGCGCATCCCGCCTACGCCGCCGGCTTCGCGCTGGAATGCGCGGCGTTGAAGCGCGTGCGCGACACGATGGGGCTCGCCAATCTGAAGATCATGATCCCGTTCTGCCGCCGCGTCGAGGAGGCGCGCAAGGTGATCGCGGCGATGGCCGGGCACGGCTTGGTGCGTGGCGAGAACGGGCTCGAGATCTACATGATGTGCGAGATCCCGAACAACGTGATCCTGATCGACGAGTTCGCCAAACATTTCGACGGCTTCTCGATCGGCTCCAATGATCTCACCCAGCTCACGCTCGGCGTCGACCGCGATTCCGACATCGTCGCGTTCGATTTCGACGAGCGCGATCCCGGCATGCTGGCGATGCTGAGGATGGCGGTCGAAGGCGCGCATCGCAACCGTCGCCATGTCGGCATCTGCGGCGAGGCGCCGGCCAACTATCCCGAAGTGGCGCGCTATCTGGCCGAACTCGGCATCGATTCGATCAGCGTCAATCCGGCGAGCGTCGTGCGCACCATGGAGATCGTCCGCACCGCGGAGCGGGAGCTTGCCTCGCGCACGCCGCAAGCGCTGGCGAGCTGATCATGGCCGAAGCTCAAGAGCAGGCCTTGAAGAAGTCCAGCACGGTCGAAGCGCCGCCCATGACGTCGCCGCCGCCATAGAGGCTTGCCAGGAACGTGCCGCGATGGCTGGCTCCGGTGACCGCTGTGCCTTGCGCAAAGCGGCCGTCGGCCGCCAGCGGCATCTTGACCAGGCTCGGCGGCAGCGCCTCGTCGAGAAGGCCGTAGTAGAACCGCATCGGGGCGTCATAATCCCAATAGGTCGAGCTGTTGCCGGCCAGGCGGCGGAGGAAGCGGCTGTTGGTCTCGTGGGTGAAGCGCTCAAAGAAGCCGTCGACCAGCAGGTCCGAGGGCTGCGGCACCGACTTGCTGAACGTCTCGTCCATGCTGTAGTCGGCCCAGTATTTCTCGGCCAGCGCGAGGTGTTGCGGCTTGATCGCGGTCTTGAACAGGTCGCCGAGCCGGTAATACTGGCGATAGCTGCCCAGGAGGACGATGACGCACGGCGTGATCCAAATCGGCTGCTTCGGGTAGGTGCTGTCAGTCGACGCGCTGCCCGGTTCGGCCGACACCCAATAGCGCATCGAATCCGCAAGATTATTGAACGGACTTTGCGTTGCGCTCGCCGCCACCGCGACGCGCCGCCGCTGCAGCTCCTGGCGCAGCCATTGCGTGTTCAAGGCACCCTGCGACCAGCCGTTCAGGAACAGCCCGGTGTTTCGCAGGCCGAGATGATCGAGCGCGAGCAGGCCCGCGTTCAGCACGTCCAGGCAGCACTGCACGGTCGCGTCCTTCACCGCATAGGCCTCGCCTCGCCCCTGGCGATACGGTCCCTTGCCGAGATAGTCGGCCGCGATCAATGCAAAGCCGTTGCCGACCAGGCGCTGGACGTTGAACAGCGTCTCGATCGAATCGACATTGTCGCGCGGTTCGTAGTTCGGATCGGCCAGTCTGACGAGATTGGACGGGACCTGATCGAACGACAGGATGGTGCCGTGCTGCCACGACACGACCGGCAGTGCGCCCTTGTGATCGGCGGGCAGCGCGAGCAGGCCGCTGACCTTGACGCGCTCACCGGTCTCGGGGACGCGCGTGTAGGTCGTCAGCCGGCGCAGTTCGACGTCGACCCGCGCCCCGTGCTTCTCGGCCGAGAATGGCGGCAAGATATTGTGCTCATTGAAGACGGCGTGGAGCTTCGCTGCGAGCGCATCGAGCCGGTCCTTGCTGACGCGCACCGGCCGGCCGAGGCTTGCGCCGTCACGTGGTTGCGCGATCGCCGGGCCGGCTGAGAACGATACGGCCGCAGCGCCGAGGCCGAGGCCGGCTGAGGCCAGCAGCCTTCGGCGGGATGGCCGACCGGCCAAGGCTGCAGAGCCGAACTCCGGCCCGGTCAGTTTGGCCATCGGCTGGGCCAACGCCTCTTCGGATCCCGCGACCAGGGTATCCAGGCCGATCATTCGCCGCTTCATCACGTCCCTCCGAGCCGACTACAGCCGAAGGTAGTTCGCAAAGCCTAGCACTTGTTAAATGGTGCAGCAATCGGACCTGAATGTTTCGAACAGTCGCCCGCACTGTCGAGCCTGAAGCGGCCGCGTCGCGGCTCGCCTCCGCACGTCAAGCGTAGCCATGCGAATGATATGCGATGGCGTTCTCGGCGCACACCAGGAAGAGATCATGAGGAGGAGATGAAGGCTTACCGCGCCGCTTCGAAACCTCCGAGCACTGCGGTCAAGTTCTGCCCGAGAATGTCCGAGAGGTAGCCCCCCTCCTGCACGAACACCGTGGGCAGGCCGAGCCGCGCGATCGCGCCGCCGATGCGGCGGAAACCCGGCGTCGTCACGGAGAGCCCCTTGAGCGGATCGTGCTCGGAGGCATCGAGACCGAGCGCGACCACGAGCGCGCCGGGCGCGAACGCATGGATCGTCTTGGCCGCGGTCTCGAACGCCTTGAGATAAGTGTCGTCGCCGCTCTTCAGCGGCAGCGGAATGTTGAGGTTGGCGCCAAGGCCCGCGCCTGCGCCGCGCTCATGCGCATAGCCCCAGACGAACGGGTAGTAGTGCGTGGGGTCGGCGTGGATCGAGATGGTGAGCACGTCGGGCCGCTCGTAGAAGATGCCCTGCGTGCCGTTGCCGTGGTGGACGTCGACGTCGAGGATGGCGACCCGCTCGTGGCGCTGACGCAGATGCGCGGCTGCAATGGCGGAGTTGTTCATGAAGCAGAAGCCCGAGGCCATGTCCCGATAGGCATGGTGGCCCGGCGGCCGGCACAGCGCATACGCCGCATCCTCGCCATCGAGCAGCAGTTGCGCCGCGGTCGCAGCCACGTCGGTCGCGGCGCAGGCGCCTTCCCACGTCCCCGGCCCGATCGGCGCCGAGGTATCGGTCGTGTGCCAGCCCAGCCGCCCGACGATGTGCGTCGGATAGGTGGCGGCATTGCGAACGGGATGGATGTTCGGAATCATCTCCGCACCGGCATCGCCGAGCGCGGCCCACGCGTCCCACGCCTCTTCCAGGAAATGGAGGTATTCCGGACTGTGCACGCGCGCGCGAGCTTCCTGGCCGAAATGAATCGGCGCGACCAACTCGTGATGGCCGGCCTTCAATCCCGCAAGCAGACGATCCGCCCGCTCGGGCTGCTCGGTGGTGCGCTTGACGACGCCGCGCACAAGATAGAATTGCGGATCATGGCTGCGATGCAGCTCGGTGTAGACGGCCTTCACGCGCAATGGCTCCTGTTCGCTTGCACCGACGATTGTGCACGCAGTAGCAGCCGATACAAGCACAGATGGTTCGCACGTCCATTGGTCCGTGCGCGGCTTCCAACCGGCGGAACGGACCGCTGCGCTTCGCATCTTGTCGGCAGCGAATTTGCCGGGATCCAGGCGATCCGGCGCGTGAGGCGCGGTGGATGTGAGGAGAGATCCGCCCGCCATGCTGGCGGTTGCCGCGACGGCCGTCGGAATGCGCCACGAAATCTGAAAAACTCGACGGGCAATCCTGATCGGCTCCTGCGCGTATGGTCAGGAGAGAAGCCTTTGCCCGGCATGGAGACCCCGGGATTGATCCAAAATTTGGATCGATCGATACAGGCTTCGGTTTGGACCGCGGCCCTCCCTCTCCTCTAGGACAGTTCTCGAGGAACGTGACAAGAGAGGTGGCGCGCATGAGCGCAATCGTAACCACGGCCGAACTGCGCCGATCGCGCGTGCGGCTGTTTATCGTGACCATGCTGTTCCTGGTCACGACCGTGAACTATGCCGACCGCGCGACCTTGTCGATCGCAGGACCTTCGCTGTCCAAGGAGCTGCATCTCGATCCCGTGGCGATGGGCTATGTGTTCTCCGCCTTCGGCTGGTCCTATGTGCTCGCGCAGGTGCCGGGCGGCTGGCTGCTCGATCGCTTCGGTTCGCGCTGGGTCTATGCCTGCAGCATCGTGATCTGGTCGATCTTCACCATGATGCAGGGCTGGATCGGCTTCTTCTCCGGCGCCGCCGCCGTCACCGCGCTGTTCACGCTGCGCTTCATGGTCGGTCTCGCCGAGGCACCGAGCTTCCCGGCCAATGCCCGCATCGTCGCCGCCTGGTTTCCGAGCAGCGAACGCGGCACGGCGTCGGCCTTCTTCAACTCGGGGCAGTATTTCGCGACCGTGATCTTCGCGCCGCTGATGGGCTGGATCGCGCACGCGTTCGGCTGGCGCCACGTCTTCACCGTGATGGGCGCGCTCGGCATCCTCATGGGCCTGATCTGGATCAGGACCATGTACGGACCGAAGGAGCACGCGAGCGTCAACCAGGCCGAGCTCGACTACATCAAGGACGGCGGCGCGCTGGTCGACATGGAGGGCGCGAAAGACGCCAAGGCCGCCTCCGGTGGTCCGACCTGGTCGCACATCGGACAGTTGCTGTCGAACCGCATGATGCTCGGCGTCTATATCGGCCAGTACTGCATCAACACGCTGACCTATTTCTTCCTGACCTGGTTCCCGGTCTATCTGGTCAAGGAGCGCGGCCTGTCGATCCTGCAGGCCGGCTTCATCGCCACCCTGCCGGCGCTGTGCGGCTTCATCGGCGGCGTGCTCGGCGGTTTCATCTCCGACGCCATCCTGCGCAAGACGGGATCGCTGACGCTCGCCCGCAAGATCCCGATCGTCGGCGGCATGCTGCTGTCGATGGCGATCATCGGCTGCAACTATGTCGACGGCCAGGCGCTGGTGGTCGGCCTGATGGCGCTGGCCTTCTTCGGCAAGGGCATCGGCGCGCTCGGCTGGGCGGTCGTCTCCGACACCTCGCCGAAGGAAGCCGGCGGCGTCTCCGGCGGCCTGTTCAACACCTTCGGCAACCTCTCCAGCATCACCACCCCGATCGTGATCGGCTACATCCTGTCGGCCACCGGCTCGTTCAACGGCGCGCTGGTGTTCGTCGGCCTCAACGCCCTGGTCGCGGCGTGTGCCTACTTGCTGATCGTCGGCAAGATCCAGCGCGTCCAGCTCCGAACCTCCTGAGCACCACGCCGCGCTTCGCGTGGTCTCGACTCCAACGGCGGCCCCCCGGCCGCCGTTTTCTTTGTCGGCCCCTCGCTGCCATTCCAGGGCGACGCGCGATAGCGCTGTGGAATGGCGCAGGTGGCGTTCAATTGAACAGCCAATCGTCGACATGCATGAGCACTAATACGCTATTCCCTGCCACAACGAGAAATATGCAAAGCCAGAACACCAAGCCAAAAAAGTACATCTTGGGCTGCACGTCACGATCGTAGACGGCGCCACGACCAAGCAGCCGCCCAGTTCGCAGGGCAGTCCAGACGATCGGACCTCCGAACCAGAGCAGCACCAAAGGAAACACGGCAAAGCCGGCAAGCATGATTTTCCGAGCCATCAGAAGCAACCCAGACCTGGTGGAAACGGACACGGTCTCATCATCTCAACCCGCCGATCAGCGGAGAGGCCTATCGAGCCGAGCAAAGGGAGCGCGGGGAAAGTTGCCCCGGCACACGCCACAAGGTCCCCCGCCCCCGGCGCGATACGCGCCCCCGAAACCACGGTGATCCCCAGCAATGGACTGCGGCTCCCGGCATCTCGGCGTTGTTAGGTGAGCAATGCATCCACAATCCAAGGTTGTGCGATGAGCTTCATATTTTGCAACATACAACCTGTGGTTAAAACATCACACTGGGTTGAAACTTATAAATGAAACAACCCGAAGTTATTGCCCACGGACCCGCGCACCGAATAGCATGGCTCGGGTCTGGTGGTGGGAGGTAACGATGCGTAACGCATCCGTCGCAATCATTTCTGCTGTTTCAATCCTTCCATTTGCGCAGGCCGCGTCGGCGGCCGATCTGCCGCTGAAGGCCCCGCCCCGCGCTGCGCCGCTCGCCGTGTTTAGTTGGACGGGATGCTATGTCGGCGCGAACCTCGGCGGGGGCCAGGTGAAACACAACCTGACGACCGACGCGCCTCCGTTCCCGCCCAATCTCATCAATGGCATTGCAAGAACGGCAATCAACAATGCCGGTCTGGCGAGCTCGAGTCACACCGGCATTACCGGTGGAGGACAGGTTGGATGCAACTGGCAGCCAACAACGGCAGGCTGGTCGCACCTGGTCTTGGGTATCGAGGGCGATTTCAACGGCATTGATGGCAACGTGTCGCGAAACACTGGCAATGTTGTCGAGCCGGTATCGGGGAGAACGGTTGCATCAGTCGACCACATTGGTATGAATTGGTTCGCCACGGTCCGAGGGCGCGTTGGCTGGGCCTTTGACCGATTCATGATCTATGGCACGGGCGGCGCGGCGATCGCCAATGTCGACGCATCAAAGAGATTTGCGTGGGATTTTGCCGACGGCTGCCCGATCGTGAACGGCTTGAATGAATGTCATGTCGGCGGCCGCAGCAGCACCCGTGTCGGCTGGACAGCCGGCGGTGGCGTCGAATGGGCATTCCGAGACCATTGGTCCGCGAAGGCTGAGTATCTCTACGCCGACCTCGGCAACTTCTCCTATTCGACTTTCAATAACGCACCCGGATTTGGCCCCCCTGGACAAGTAGCCAACCATACGGTGAGCACGAAACTCCAGATCGTTCGCGTGGGCATCAACTATCGCTTCTAGCGGACTACGTTGAATGCGTACTGAACTCGCAGAGCAACAATGGCGCTCCTTGGCGGTGCCGTTTGTCAATTGATTGCACTGTCACTGCCCCCGCAGCTGGTCCATCAACAGCGCGTACGATCTAGCGGCAAGTGGTTGGTCCGCTTATGGCACGAAACGTCGGTCCCCCGAATGGAGGGCGTATTTCCGAAGCTGGAGGTACACCGTCTGTACCATCACCCGACCGGCAACAGCCGGATTTGATGATTCTCTCTGCGGGGAAGCTGATGCGGCGCTTCGTTGAGCAAGAGCTTCTGCTCGCTCTTGGGCCCGAGCCCGGGAAGCGCCGCAATCTCACCGAGGTCACCCGGCAGCTCGCGCCTGAGCCGGTCAAGCACATCGAACTTGTGCGACGTTACGATGGCCTCGATCTTGCCCGCGAGGTCCTTGCCGATCCCAGGTAGCTCGGAGAGATCCTCGCCTGCCTTCAGCAGGCCGGTGATGCTCTTGGGCAGGCACTCGATCAGGCGGGCTGCGTTACGATACGCGCGAGAACGGCCCTTGATCTCCAGGAGCTCCGCGGCCTGGTCGAACATCTTGGCAATTTCGGCATTCTGAACCGGCATAGGCGCTCTCCATGCCTTCTAGGCGCACACCGGGCGTTCCGCTCTTGACACAGATGACGAGAATTAGCCGCAGCAACCTACTTCGTCTTCAAGTCGACGGCAGCGGCCAATTCTCGGAGCCGTGCCGCCACATGGACCGGATAGGATGAGCCGACCTGGAGTCCCTCAAGAGCTCTCGGCAGTCGCCCCAATTGAGTCCGGGCGTAGGCGCGGATATCCTGGAGCGAGGGCTGATGCGTGACCGGACGCCCTTGTTGCAAGACAGGGACGATCAGGGCCTCTCCCTCTTGGACATCATCGTCCGTCGAGAGCACGTCGGATACCATGCGGCCGTCGGGATCATAACGACGCCACACCTGCTTGCGGCCCGGCCAAGTCGCCTTTCCGGTCGAACGCTTTCGTCGCGGCGTGCCTGCATACTCTTGTAGCTTATAGGCGCAGTCGAGGGCGGGGGCATCGGAGGATGTCGCCAGGCTGGTGCCGATCCCGACACCGTCGATGGGGGCGGCTTCAAAGGAAGACAGTGCTTCTTCGTCGATGCCGCCGCTGACGAAAATGGTCACGTCCTCGAGATCGCCCTCATCAAGGATCCGCCGGACGCTTCTCGAGAGCGCCACCAGGTCACCGCTGTCGATCCGTACTCCACGGATGGAAATGCCAAGGGCCCGCAGCCGGGGAGCCAAGGCCACCACCTTTCTGGCCGCCATCTCCGTGTCGTAGGTGTCGATCAACAGCACGAGATCCTTCGGTCTTGCCCGCGCAAAAGCTTCAAACGCTGCCGTCTCGTCATCGAACGATTGGACGAACGAATGCGCCATCGTGCCATAGGAAGGGATTCCAAAGCATTTCTCGGCGAGAACGGTCGCAGTCCCGGCAAAGCCCCCGATATAGCTGGCGCGGGCTGCCAAAAGACCGGCTTCCGCGCCATGAGCCCGGCGCAGCCCGAAATCGACCAACAGCTTGTTCGGCGCGAGCAGCGCCATGCGGGCGGCCTTGGACGCGATCAGCGACTGGAAATGCAACAGATTGATCAAGCGGGTCTCGACGAGCTGAGCCTCGGGGAGAGGCGCCGTGACGCGGAGGATAGGTTCGTTGGCGAAAAATACCGTGCCCTCCGGCATGGCGTGGACGTCACCGCTGAAGCGGAAATCCGCGATATAACGGATCAGGCTCGCGCTGAACCGGCCGCTTCGTACCAGCCAGCTCAGTTCGTCGTCGGAAAAGCGCAGACCTCGCAGGAACTCGAGCGCCTGCTCCAGACCGGCCGCCACCAGGAAGTTGCGCTGGGGCGGCAGCTTCCGGACGAAGAATTCGAAGACGGCGGTCTGCGTCTGGCCCGCTTCCAGATACGCCTGCACCATGTTCAGTTGGTACAGGTCCGTCAGGAGCGCGCTTGACGACGTATTCATGAGCAACCCCGAGATCAGGAGGCCGGTGTCGTCGTCGTCTTCGCCGGGAACCGCTTTAAGGTTGCGATGACCTCGTCATCGCTGACTTGGCCGAAGTCACGATAATAGTAGCCGATCGCGCCAAAGTCTCGCGGCGTGTCCAGGCAAACGACTGCATCGACCTCCGTGTGCAACCGCTGCAAGGTCTCGAGCGGCGCGACCGGGACGGCTAGGACCAACTCCTTCGGCTCTCGTCTTCGCAGCGCGCGGATCGCTGCGAGCGTCGTCGCCCCCGTCGCAATGCCGTCGTCGACGATGATCGCGACCTGCCCTTTGACGTCGGACCGCAGGCGACCGCCAAGATAAAGTTCGCGCCGCCTGTCGATCTCGGCAAGCTCACCGGCGCAGATGGCGTCGAACGTCTTCTCGCTCACGCCGGTCAGATCGATGACGTCCTGATTGCGAACGATAATCGGATCGTCTCCGTCCACCACCGCCCCGATCGCGAGCTCCGGCTGCATGGGCGCGCCGATCTTGCGCACCAGAACCAGATCGAGCGGCGCTTCCAACCGTTCGGCCACCTCAGCGGCCACGGGAACGCCGCCGCGAGGCAACGCCAGAATCACGGGATGGCGACTCTTGTACTTCAGCAAGGTTTTTGCCAGCTGACGGCCGGCGTCTTCCCGGTCCTGAAACAACATGTCCGCAGATCCGCTTGAATTTTTGCCAGATTATTGCTCCGGCGCCCGGGATCGTTGATCGGTGTCAAACTGTCTCGGTCTTCGTTTGGCAAGTGATTGTCATGCTGGACCGCCAGAACGAACTCACGACGGACGGTGCCGAGAACGTCAGCGTTTCTGCCCTTTCCGGCAAGGTCGCATTCCTGAGCCGCCCCGAGGGCTACACTCCCGTTCCCGACCGCCTTCAGACGCGCGAGACCCACATGTCCTGGGTCTTCATGAATGGCGGGCGGGTCTACAAGCTCAAGAAGCCGGTCCGTTTTGCCTATCTCGATTTTTCGACTCTGGCTCGCCGCAGGACGGCCTGCCTGGCAGAAGCCAGCCTCAACCACCGGCTGGCGCCCGACGTCTATCTCGGCGTCGTTCCGCTGACCGAGACTGCTTCGGGGTACGCGATCGGCGGCTCCGGTCCGGTGGCTGACTGGCTCGTCGTCATGCGCCGGCTGAACGAGGACGAAACGCTCGAGGCCGTGCTGCGCAACGGCACGGCTCGCCAGACCGATGCCGACCAGCTCGCAGCGGTTCTCGCCGGGTTCTATTCGCATGCTTCGCGGGTCCTGATCGACCCAGAGACCTATTTGGCTTCGTTGCACGAAGCCGCCGTCCTCGATTTGCAAGTCCTGCTGAATCGACGCTTCGCCCTGCCGCACGGCACGATCTTGCGCGTTGCGTCCGTTCAACGACGATTTCTCAAGCAGAACGCCCGGATCCTCATCGATCGGGTCTCGCAAAGGCTTATCGTCGATGGTCACGGCGACCTGAGACCAGAGCACATCTGGCTCACGCCTGCCCATCCGATCATCGACTGTCTCGAGTTCAATTCGCGTTTGCGGGCCAGCGATGCACTGGACGAGATCGCGTTTCTGCACCTGGAATGCGAACGGCTTGGCAGCCGATGGTTCGGCGACACGATCCGACAAGGGCTGGCACGCACGCTGCACGATGATCCGGCAAGCGGCGTATTCCTGTTTTATCGAGTTGGTCGCGCGATGCTACGGGCGCGCTTGTCCATCGCGCATTTGCTCGATGCCCGGCCGCGCACGCCGGAAAAATGGCCCCGCGTCGCGCGCCACTATCTCGCCCTTGCCGAAGCCGATGCAAAGCGGCTTGAACGGCTGCTCGCCCGATGATTCGAGCAAGGCTTCGTCAAGCCTGATACATCATCAAATCAGCCAGCGACTCGTTCTGATGCAGCCGTCTGATGGCTTCTGCCAGCAGCGGAGCCGCCGAGATCACCTCAAGCTTGGCGAGAACCGGACCCGGGCGCAGCCGAAACGGCGGAACGGTGTCCGTCGCGATAATGTGATCGATAGACGCGTCCGCAAGTGCCGTTTCCGCCCCCGGCATGAACAGGCCGTGAGCGACACACGCAATGACACTTCCTGCGCCGTGCGCGCGCGCCGCTTTCGCCGCACGCACCAGGGTTCCGCCACTGCTGATGAGATCGTCGACGACGACGCAGAACGCATCAGCCACGTCGCCGGCAAAGAGGTCGCCGGACACCCGGCCGGAGCTGCGATGTTTCTCGACGAAGGCCTTGCCTATGGGTCTCTGCAAGGCCTTTTGCAATGCCTCCCGCAACAGATCGGCCCGCTTGCCACCACCGAGATCGGGAGAGACGACGCTGATCGGCCTGTCGCCGGCGATTGATCTTATCCTTCCGATCAGCAGCGGCGCCGTGGTGAGTGCAATCGAAGGACAGCGGAATGCATTCTCGAAGGCAGCCTCGTTATGCACATCGAGCGTCACCATCCTGGCCGTGCCGACCGCCTCGAACAACGACGCCAGGTAACGGATCGTCACGGGGTCATTCTCTTTCGTTCTGCGATCCTTTCGCGCGTAGCAAAGATATGGCGTGACTGCGGTCACGCTCGTGGCACCTGCGTCTTTCAGTGCGCCGATCATGAACAACAGACGACAAAGCTTGTCGTTCGGACTCTCAATCGGACCTCCATGAAGACTGTGAACGACAAAGACATCGCGCCCGGCAACCGTATCGAGTGGCCGGACCTTGTGCTCGCCGTCTTCAAAGCTGCGCTCTTCGTGGGCCGCCAGCTTGCAGCCCAATGAGGACGCAATCCGCTCGCCCAGCTCCGTGCTGCCATTCAAGGCAAAAAGGCGCAACCGATCGCTCCGCGTCCGTGCGGTACGAGGCGTCCAGCTACTGTCCATTGTGAGCACACCACCAATTGAGATGAGGAACCACCTACGTCCGCATGCCGTGTTTGCTCAGGAGCCTGACCGTGCTGGCCTGAGGCCCCTTTTCTCCGAGCTCCTCGACATAGCCGACACGCGCGCCGACGGCGATGTTCGCGCGGCCTTCCAGAACACTGTTGCAATTGAAATAGACCTCGTGGCCGTCGTCCGCCTCGAGGAACCCGAATTCGCCGCTAGGATCGATCCGTAGCACGGTGCCAACCGGCTCTCCTTGGTGGTGCTTCGTCTCGCGGTGCATCACAAGCACCTGATCCTGCAGTTGCCGCCGCGCCCGCTTGAAAGCGTCGTCCACTGCAAAGGTCGGGTCGGCATACCTTTCATCCTCCTTGGGCGTCCGGCCCACGTTGACTTCGCGCCCGTCGGGAAGAACGAGCCGGATGTTGACCTGGTACTGACCGCCCGTCTTGTGACGCTCGCCAGGGCCTCGCACGATGACGCGACCTGCGGTCGCTCGACCGAAGCGCTTTTCCAGCTCGGAAATGTGCTGGCTGATCGCAGCTTGCAGCTCAGGAGACGGCGTCAGATTCTCGAATTCGATTTGAGCCGGGGTTTGCATGATCTTGCTCCTCAGAAAAGGCGACCGATCTGAGCACGCCGCCCGCGCACGGCCTTGCGCGAAATCAACCCGGCCCGACGCCCTCAACCAGGTAACTCGCCGCCGGTCCAGAACGCCCGGCGGCGCTCATTTTGTTGCCCTCCTTCGGGGAACTTTGCGGCAGGTCAAAGCAGGCCGAGGACAGGCTGCGACTAATTGGCCATCTGTCTCTGTCCTGGGAGCGAGACCATGAGCACAACAACGGGTGTGACTGCATTGGATCATTCGGTTCAGGAAACCAATGTTTGGCTCAAAGCGATCGATGAGCAGCTGGCCCTGGAAAGCCGCCACCATGCCTACAATGCGTTGCGAGCCGTCCTGCACGCGCTGCGCGACCGTCTGCCGCCGGAGGTCGCAGCTAAGCTCGGCGCGCAGCTACCGATCATCGTGCGCGGCATCTACTACGAGGGCTGGCATATGGCGGCGACTCCGACCAAGGAGCGGCACATCGACGAATTTGTAGCGCATGTTGGCCGAGAGCTTCCGCCGCAATTTCCCATCGACCCTCTCACGGCCGCGCGTGGAATCTACGAAGTGCTATGGGAAAAGCTGGATCCCGGCGAATTCGAGAAATTGATGGCCCATCTTCCGGCCCAACTCAGAAACCTCCAGGGCTGATCCAGAAGGGCTGACCCAGAGCGGATGCGTCATGAAGATCGATCAAGCGTTCGACGTTCGCATTCCGCCATTCGGGCTGGCAGGAACGCTGACCCTGCCGGAAAATGCACGCGGCCTGGTCGTCTTTGCACACGGCAGCGGCTCAAGCCGATTCAGTATCCGGAACATTGCGGTCGCGCAGGGGCTGAATGAGCGCGGCTTTGCGACGCTGCTATTCGATCTTCTCACGCCGCAAGAAGAGCATGACCGCTCGAACGTTTTCAATATCGGAATGCTTGGAAAGCGGCTGGTCGCAGCCGTCGACTGGCTTCAAGGCCTTAAACCGGCGATTGCCGGCCTCCCGGTTGGATTGTTCGGCGCCAGCACCGGCGCCGCGGCCGCCCTTGTTGCCGCGGCTCAATTGCCTCATCGAATTGCCGCCGTAGTCTCCCGCGGCGGCCGTCCGGATTTGGCTGGCGAGGCCTTGTCTCATGTCCATGCGCCAACCCTGCTGATCGTGGGCGGCGCCGACTCCGGCGTGATCGAGCTGAACGAGGAGGCGCTCACCCGGCTTGGCGGGCCAACGGAACTGGAAATCATTCCCGGCGCGACGCACCTGTTTCCAGAGCCGGGCGCAATGAACACCGTCATCGACCATGCCAGCCAGTGGTTCGAGCGATATCTGCGCACACCAGCGCCTGTCTCCATCTGAAGCTAGGAGAGAACCATGGAACTCCTGTCTGGCGCTTTTGTCGACCGCTCGACTATTCCGCGACGCTTCACCTGCGACGGCGAAAACCTGTCCCCGCACCTGCAGTGGGCCGACGCACCCGAGGGAACCCGCAGTTATGTCCTGCTCTGTGACGATCCCGATGCCCCAAGCGGCACCTGGCATCATTGGGCGGTCTACGACATTCCGCCCACGCAAACCGGCCTTGTGGATGGCGCATCACAGAAGCCCGGGCTGAAGCAGGCCGCCAACGATTTCCGGAAGATTGGCTATGGAGGACCGTGTCCTCCGCCGGGACATGGCGTCCACCACTATCATTTCCGGCTCCTTGCGCTCTCGGCGGATCATCTGAATATACGGGCGAATGCTTCGTGCCGCGACGTCGAACGCGAGGCGCGCAAGTTCACCCTCGCCGAGGCCACTCTGGTCGGCCTGTATCATAGATAGTCGCGTGCGAGACGCCGATCGTCACGACCGGCCCAATGTGCCTGGAACTTGCGCCCACAAGGGTTTAGCGGACTCTCGACTGAACCCAAAGATGAAGTAGGCGAAAGGACACTCATCGTCTGAACCGAATGATGGACCAGCGAGACTGGGATCACCGCTGCGAGGGACACTGCCAGCAACCTCGGCCATTCCTCCGGACAGCACATGTCCACCTGCGATATGGACGGGAAGGCTGTAGGTGCGATCGCACGTGCCGGCGTCAGTGATGATGAGACCATTCCAATATCCGTCGTAACCGTCACCCCGGCCGGAGATCGCCATCCGGTGCGCCTGCCGCGCATCCGCCGCACTGGCGAAGGCAGCGGCTACGACCAGCAGGTCCAGAATCCTGCGCGACAAACGTTAGCGCGAATGGTGGGACCGGCGGCTATTGTCATTCCGGGTGCTTAGGGTGCGTCAGGCGTCCAAACTTAACTCGCTGATGTTCTGCCCTCGCCGAAGAAGCTCGTTCTGCACGCGTAGCAGCTCGAGTATCTCTTCATTCTGCGCCTGGAGCTTGGGCAGGACAGACATAACCAGCTTGGGTGGGGCGCCTTCCGGAAGGCTCGCCATTATCCACCCCATGCGGGCGAGCATCTTCTTGTTCACCCAATCACCTGCTGTGCGCGTCAAGCGATGCCGCGGCTCGACCGGAAGACACCGGAGCGCGACCACGCCGCCAACTGCGGCCAACCCCAGCACGACCAATTCGGTCATCCAAGTCATCCCGGCCTCCCTGCGCCGCGCACTACCACGCGCCTACGAAGATTCAGCCCTTCGCGAAAGCGTCTTCCAAAGCAGATAGCCGCCGAGCACGATCAAGATAATGGGCATAAGCGGCAAGGGCAGAGCAACAAGATCCCATATGCCGGCCGCGAGCATGATGAGCCCCACGATTACACCAAACATCTCGACCTTCAGGCCCCGTTGCTGTCGCACGATCTGCGCGCCTACAACGAGGACGCCGACTCCTACAAGGAACCAAGCCCAGGGCAGATCGGCGAGCATGACGACACCGACCCAGATGAAGAACACCGCCCAGGCTGCTGAATCGATCTGGCGAGTGCGTTCGTCTCGGCTCGAAGGTCCCGGTGAGTCAGTCAAAGGCGACTGCACGGACATGGTGCACCTCTTTTATAAAAAGATCGCGCCGTTACAGCCGACTGCTATTGATCTGGATCAACGGTGCTACTGGCTTTCATTTCGATCGGGTTCGTCCCAATCGACGCGAAGCGCCTCCCCGTCGACCGATCAGGAACGGCCTCCGAGGTGCCTGATCGCATTCTTTCGAAATGGCACAGCGCCCGCTTACCGGTCTTGAATGGTTGACTTGACCTCAATCAGTTTCATCAAGTCGAATATGCCTCATTCTAAATTTAAGATACGCGGCCAAGCCTTACAATTTGAGAACGATGCCCACTATCGCCGATCGCGAACGATATCTCCTACGCCTGTGCTCTACCGAATAGATCGACATCGATTGGTGCTAACGTCCATCGAAGGCACTGCGGTGAGTGGCAAGTTTGAATTTGTTCGCGCTCCAAGTAACAGGTCACTTATCTCGTACACCGTCGCAATGCATGAGTTGCACATCAAGAACCACAATCAGCGCAGCAACATTGTGCGTGACCCTTGAGCTTGAGGATTGGGCGCAACGCAACGCAATGCGTGTGGACGCCGCGCATGGAGCGCTACGCCGTTGCGTCCGTGCGCTGTTGCGCACGGAGGAGGTTCGTACCCGGAAATCGCGCGATTGCTAAGACCCGGGTCCGCTGTTCGGCCGTGCGCGAAAGCGGCAGCTGTTCGAACCGCAGGATCTTGTACGTTCGGGACGTCGAGAATCTGGTCCTAAGCGGCATGGCCGAGGATTGAAGGATCCTCGGCTGATCGAAATCTACGTGCGCAACTACAATCGTGAAAGAGAGCGGCTTGCCGGAGACGCGGCCGCAACGCGCACGCGACTGGAGGCGAAGCGCGATCGGATCGAGGGCGAGCGGCAACGCATTGCAGAGCTGAACGGGGGACGACAGCGTGTCAAGGCGGAACGGGCCGCGCTTGCGGAAGCCCCCATCCCTGTGGCCCTGCATCCGGCAACCTTGGATCGCCATGTCGCGACCGTCGACGCGCTGGCGGAAAGGATGGCGGGCCACGCCGGTGCCGACGACGACCGAGGCACCCTGATCGACGATTTCCGGGCCCTCGTGCATGGCGTCGCGGTTCACCCGAAGGGACCCCGGGAGGGCTTTGAGATTGAAGTCAAGGGAAAGCTGGCCGCATTGCTCGGGGCAGATGTGTTTCCAGAGGCCCACTACAATAGTGGGTCACGCGTGGTAGCGGGGGAGGGACTCGAACCCCCGACCCCAGGATTATGATTCCCGTGCTCTAACCAGCTGAGCTACCCCGCCACGGTGTTCGATCAAGGCAAGACCAGCCGAAGCGGGCGCCGGGCCTTGTGAACGGGCGGCATATAAGGAGGCGTCTCCGCCCCTGTCAAGCAAAGCTCGCGGGCCGCAGCGGTTTTCGCACCAGCGGATTTCTAGGCGACTCTCCAAGGCCTTGCGGATGTATCCGCCACTCGCCGAGGGGCACGGGCCGACGCGCGCGGGAGAGAGCGGCAGCTCGGCAATGCAGATCACAAGAGGCTCACTTCGGCTGCACGTTCGGATTGCCGCCGGGGCTGCCGGGCGGCGGAATCACCGGCGTCGTGCCGCCCTCCGGGGTCGGCGCGTGCATCTCCGGATCGACCCCGCTCGGCGGACACAACACGCCGTTGGTCTTCGCCAGCTTGTCGCCCAGCGGCTCGCCGGCGCGGCCGGTGGTGATGCCGTCGGGCGTCGCCGTCGCGCGGACGTTCGGCGCGCAGGCGGCATTCGCGTCGGGGGCCGGTGCCGTCGCCTGCGGCGGCGTGGCCGGCGTCGGGGGCGCCTGGGCGTGGGCCGCGGCCGAGGCCAGTGCGAACGAGAGGAACAAGGATTGCCTGATGCTCATGGCGGGGCAACGCAAACCCCGCGCTCGCGTTCCGCGCGGAGGGCATGGCAAAGCGCCTGCCAGAGTATCTGGCGATCAGCCCTTGCGGTAGCGAATGAGCGAGAAGTGTCCGAGCGGCGGCATCGGCCGGCGCTCGGCCAGCGTGACGCCGCCATGCTTCGCGGCCCAGTTCACGAGGCGGGCCCAGGGGAACTCCGGCCGCCAGCCAAGCCGGCGCGCGATCGGCGCGAAGGCGAGCTCGAAGAGGCGGCGCGGGCCGCTCTCGGCGCCGATGTGGTTGACCAGGATCAGCTCGCCGCCGGGCTTCAACACGCGGATGAAATCGTCGAGCGTCGCTTCGGGATCCGGCACCGCGGTGATGACGTATTGCGCGACCACCGCGTCGAAGAAATTGTCGGGAAAAGCGAGATGCTTCGCGTCCATCACCGCAAGCGTCTCGACGTTGAAGAGCTTCAGCTCGCGCACGCGGGCCTGCGCCCGCCGCAGCATCGGCTCGGAGATATCGACGCCGCAGATCCTCGTGGTCCGGGCATAGTCCGACAAAGACAGGCCGGTGCCGACGCCGACGTCGAGAATGCGGCCGCCGATGCGATCGGCTTCCGCGATGGTCGATTGGCGGCCCTGATCGAAGACCTTGCCGAACACCAGATCGTAGACCGGCGCCCAGCGCTCATAGGCCTTTTCGACCCCCGCGCGGTCGATGTCCCCCATGCCCCTGCCCCGAATGATGGATGCCGATCAGCCGCGGACCGGCTCGGCCACGCGCTGCGGCCTGATCACGTTGCCGCCCAAGCTGCTGCTTTCCGCAACAGCGCTCTGGATGAAGCCGCCACCGAGCACGCGGGCGCGGCCGGACGCGGCATCGTAGAACACGCAGGCTTGGCCCGGCGAGACGCCCTCTTCGCCGGCGACGAGCTCGACCTCGTAATGGCCGTCCGCACCGCGCAGCCAGGCCGGCTGCGGCGGCCGCGTCGAGCGCACCCGCACGAACAATTCGAGGCCCTCGCGCGCGGCCGCGTCGAGCGCGCCGTCACCGATCCAATTGACCTCGCGTAGCGTGATGCGATGCGTCCGCAGCGCCTCGCGCGGGCCGACCACGACGCGGCGGGTGGCGACGTCCAGCTTGACGACGTAGAGCGGCGCGCCGGCAGCGATGCCGAGGCCCTTGCGCTGACCGATCGTGTAGTTTGCGATGCCGTGATGCACACCGAGCACGCGGCCCTGGAGATCGACGATCTCGCCCGGCTCCATCGCGTTCGGGCGCAGCTTGCCGATGATGTCGGTGTAGCGGCCGGTCGGCACGAAGCAGATGTCCTGGCTGTCGTGCTTGTCGGCGACCTCCAGGCCGAAGCGGCGCGCGAGCTCGCGCACCTCCGGCTTGGTCATGTCGCCGAGCGGAAAGCGCAGATAATCGAGCTGCTCGCGCGTGGTCGCGAACAGGAAGTAGCTCTGGTCGCGATCGGCATCCGCCGCGCAAGTGAGCGCGCGCGATCCGTCCGCCAGCCGCCGCGAGGCGACGTAGTGGCCGGTGGCGAGCACGGAGGCGCCGAGCTCGCGCGCGGTCTTCAGGAGATCGCCGAACTTGATGGCGCGGTTGCACTCGATGCACGGCACCGGCGTCTCGCCCGAAGCGTAGCTGGCGGCGAAATTGTCGATCACCGACTCGCGGAAGCGGTCTTCGTAGTCCAGCACGTAATGCGGGATGCCGAGGCGCTCGGCGACGTTGCGGGCATCGTGGATGTCCTGGCCGGCGCAGCACGCGCCCTTGCGGTGCGTCGCCGCGCCGTGATCGTAGAGCTGCAGGGTGATGCCGACGACGTCGTAGCCTTCCGACTTCAACAGCGCGGCCGTCACCGACGAGTCCACGCCGCCGGACATGGCGACGACGACCCTGGTGTCTTCGGGACGGCCTTCGAGATCGAGACTGTTGAGCATGATCCGGTCACTGCGATCGCGGCGTCAGGCAACGGGTTCCCGGCGCGGGAACGCCTCGCATGCGCCGTCTTTGCGGATGGCTTGCTTCCGGCGATCTCCGACAGGATGTCCTGACCGGAAACAACACGAAAGCATCTGTCTCTAATATAGGCGCACTTCCTGCGAAGCAATTGCGCCGGTCGCAGATGCCGGCGGCAAATCTTGCCGGCCGGGCAGAAATGGCGAGGACGCGGCAGGGGACCCGCGCCGCGGTCGATTCCATAAGAAATTGAATTTATTGACTATTTTTAGAAGCGCCGGCTTGGCCCGCTCCTTGCTGAACTGGTTGGTCGAGTTCATCGCGAGAGGGTCCAAGGTGTTCAGCGTCACGTCCGACATCCAGGCAGGCACGGTTCTCAAGACCACGGCGCCGAGACAGTCCCGTCAGGACGCTCCGCAGCCGTCCGACAGCTTCTCGGCGCTGGTCGACGCCGCGACACCGGATCCGTCGACAGCGTCGCCGCCCACCTCCACGTCGCCGTCACCGCGCGCCGGCAGCGCTTCCACCCCGAGCCGCGAGCCGGCGCGGGCCGGCGACGCCGATCGCACCACCCAGGCCAGGTCGCAGGACAAGCCGGCGGACAAGGCCGACGGCAGCACTGCGCGCGACGACGGCAGCGGTTCGGATACCACGGCCGACGCGACCACCGGCACGCCGACCAAGACCGATGCGGCCGGGACCGCCGACGGCAAGACCAGCGACGGCAAGACCGGCGACAAGAAGGACGGCGATCAGGCCGGCACGGATGCGAGCGCTACAACGACCGCTATAGCCGAGCAGACCGTGGCCGTGCCGACGCCGGTCGCCGTCGCCATCCAGCCCGACATCACCCTCGCCAACCCCGCCACCGGCGATGGCACGGCGGACGGCGACGGCACATCCAACGCACCCGGCGCCACCGCGCTCGTCGGAGCATCCGGTGTTGGCCCGCGGGGCTCGGTCGATGCCGCGGCAGGTCTGCTTGCGGCCGCAGCCAAATCCACCGGTGCGGCCAAGGATGCCGACGGAGCCGGATCCGCCGCGGCGGCGCCCGAGACGGCAACGGCGGCCTCCGGCGACGCTGCCGCATCTGCCGATCAGACCTTCACCGCCGCGCTCGATGCGGCCGTTCCCGGCGGCACCAAGACGACGGGCAAGCCGGGCACCCAGACCAAGACGGGGCTCGCCGACGGCGCCGCCGGCAAGGTCACCGAACCGGGCAATGGCGACGTCCAGGCCGCTCAGCAGCCGGGCCATGGCGCCCTCGCCCAACAGCCCGCTGTTGCAGCCAAGCCGGACTCCGTCGAGGCCGGCGACGGGAAGGCGAATGGCAACGTGCAGGCACCAGCCTCACATGATCGCAACGCCGCGCCGACGACCAGCCCGACCAACGCGCCGGCGCCCGACCCGAGCGCACAGGCCACGGCCGCCGTGCAGCCCCAACTGTCGACGCCGGCCGCATCGACCAGCCAGATCACCTCGGCCAACCTGACCGCGACAGCCGCCACGGTGGCCACCGTGCCGCTGCACGGGCTTGCCGTCGAGATCGCAGCCTCCGCGCTCAACGGCAAGAGCCGCTTCGAGATCAGGCTGGATCCGGCCGAGCTCGGCCGCATCGACGTCCGCATCGACGTCGACCGCAACGGCCAGGTGACCTCGCATCTGCGGGTCGAGAAGCCGGAGACGCTGGCGATGCTGCAGCAGACGGCGCCGCAGCTGCAGCAGGCGCTGCAGGACGCCGGCCTCAAGAGCAACAACAGCGGATTGCAGTTCTCGCTCCGCGACCAGAACTCGTCCGGCCAGAACGGCGGCGATTATCAACAGAATGGCAACGCACAACGCCTGATCGTGACCGAGGACGAAAACGTCCCGGTCCAGCTCGCCGGCCGGTCCTATGGACGGATGTTCGGCGCGCAAGGCGGCGTGGATATCAGGGTTTAACAGGAGCCTTCCATGGCAATCGGCGACGCAATCACGTCAAGCCCGCCAGTCTCGGGCACGACCAACACCAATTCGTCATCCGGAAACAGCAACCTCGGCTCGAGCGCGGGCTCGACGATTGCAGGCAACTTCCAGACCTTCCTGACGCTGCTGACGACGCAGCTGCAGAACCAGAATCCGCTGGATCCGCTCGACACCAACCAGTTCACCCAGCAGCTCGTGCAGTTTGCCGGCGTCGAGCAGCAGCTCAAGACCAACGACCAGCTCGCATCGCTGCTCACGATGCAGCAGACGGCACAGGCGACCCAGGCGCTGGCCTTCGTCGGCAAGACCGCGGTCGTCGCCGGCGACACCACCAGCCTGTCCAGTGGAAAGGCGAGCTGGGGCCTCACCATCCCCAAGAACTGCAATCTGACGGTCAACATCATCAACAAGGCCGGGCAGACCGTCTTCACCGGCAAATATACGGCCAACGCTGGTGACAACCAGACCTACAGCTGGAATGGTCAGGGCAATGACGGCACGCAATGGCCGGATGGACAGTACAAGATCACGACGGTGGCGACCGACGCCACCAACGGCAATCCGGTTGCGATCAAGACCCAGGTCCAGGGCGCGGTGTCCTCGGTCGACCTGACCCAGCAGCCGCCATTGCTGACGATCGGCGGCCAGACCTACACGGTCAACCAGATCCGGCAGATCGTCGGCTAGCCCCCAAGCAACCGGCTCCTGAGACCGCGGATGCGCCTGCAGCTGAGCTTGAACATCAAGCTCTGCTGCCGCGACGACACGTCAGCGTAAGCGCCGGAAATTCTTAACCAATCATTTACCACGATTCCGCTCCCGGGGCGTCTCGCCACCGGAAGTGGCGGCGTTCGCGCACATCGCCGGATTCGCGCCCTTGGCTTAGGCAAATTTTAAGCGAGGCGGCGTAGGGTCTTACCGTGAGTTCAGTGGTTAAGAGTTTGTGAGTACGCCATGACAGAACCCCATCGCCCGAGGGTGAAATACGTCATCGGGCCTGACGGCAGCCCGCTCACCATCGCGGATTTGCCTGCCCCAGGCACCAAGAGGTGGGTCATTCGCCGGAAGGCGGAAGTCGTTGCCGCCGTTCGCGGCGGCTTGCTATCCCTCGAGGAAGCGTGCAGCCGCTACACCCTGACCGTCGACGAATTCCTGTCGTGGCAGTTCTCGATCGACCAGCACGGTCTGGCCGGCCTGCGCACCACCCGAATTCAGCAATATCGCCAATAGATCGTTACCGACGCGACTGGACTTCTTCGAAAATCGGCTTGGCCCTGCCAAGCCGATTTTTTGCATGTCTACACTTTGTTAGGACCCTTTAACCACCGTTAACCATATCGAAACCTTCCCATAGGCAATAATTGCCCAGTGGTTCGTTTCAACCTCCGCAACCCGTCCCGCGAATGGCGGGGGCAGCGGCTGACATCGGATCGCCACCTGAAATGCGGGTGTTGGTGAAGGTTAAGGATTGAATTTCGCGATCTATGCAACCGGCCGTAAAGGCCCGCGAAGCTCAAATCACCTTTCAGCAGCCACCCGTCGAAATGCCGAACTATGGGGCAGTTGCTTGCAAGGTCTCTTGGACTTTCTGAAGGGTTTGGGCGCCGCGCGGCTCACCGCCATGATCGCAGTCACCGCTGCTCTGATCGGCTTCTTCGGTTTCGTCATCATGCGCGTGACGGCGCCGCAGATGACCACCCTCTTCACCGACCTGACCATGGAAGACTCCTCCAGCATCATCAAGGATCTGGAGCGGCAGGGCATCGCCTTCGAGATCCGCAATGAAGGCAGCGTGATCCTGGTGCCGAAGGACAAGGTCACCCGGCTGCGCATGAAGCTCGCCGAGGGCGGCCTGCCCAAGGGCGGTGGCGTCGGCTACGAGATCTTCGACAAGTCGGACGCGCTGGGCACCACGAGCTTCGTCCAGAACATCAACCATCTCCGCGCGCTCGAGGGCGAGCTCGCCCGCACCATCCGCGCCATCGACCGCGTCCAGGCGGCACGCGTCCATCTCGTCCTGCCGGAGCGGCCGCTGTTCTCGCGCGAGACCCCGGAGCCGTCCGCCTCGATCGTCGTGCGCGTGCGCGGCACCCTCGAGCCGGCGCAGATCCGCGCCATCCGCCACCTCGTCGCTTCCGCCGTCAACGGCCTGAAGCCGCAGCGGGTGTCGATCGTCGACGAGGCCGGACAGCTGCTCGCCGACGGCACCCAGACCGACATCGACCAGCAGGTCGGCGACGAGCGCCGCAACGCCTTCGAGAAGCGGATGCGCAAGCAGGTCGAGGACATCGTCTCCTCGGTCGTCGGTGCGGGCCGCGCCCGCGTCCAGCTCTCCGCCGACTTCGACTTCAACCGCATCACCCAGACCTCCGACCGCTACGATCCGGAAGGCCGCGTGCTGCGCTCGAGCCAGACCCGCGAAGAGCAGTCGGCGACCAACGAGAACAACGGCCAGGTCACGGTCAACAACGAGCTGCCGGGCAACCAGCAGAACCAGCCGCCGCAGCAGCCGCGGGACCAGAGCAAGAAGACCGAAGAGACCAACAATTACGAGATCTCCCGGACCACCAAGACGGAGGTCACCGAGGCCGGACGGGTCAACCGCATCTCGGTCGCGGTGCTGGTCGACGGCGCCTACTCCAAGAACGAAAAGGGCGAGCTGGTCTATCAGGAGCGCAGCAAGGACGAGCTCGACCGCATCGCCGCGCTGGTCCGCTCCGCAATCGGCTTCGACCAGAAGCGTGGCGACCAGGTCGAGGTGGTCAACCTGAAATTCGCCGACGCTCCCACGGTGCCGCAGATCAACGAGCCCACCGGCTTCCTCGGCATGCTCCACTTCACCAAGGATGACGTCATGTACGTCATCGAGCTCGCGGTGATGATGCTGCTCGGCATTGTCGTCGTGTTCATGGTGGTGCGGCCGCTGGTGAAGAAGATCATTGCCACCGAAGAGGTCGCCGCCCTGGGCGGCGGCCTGCCGGCGCTCACCGACGAAACCGTCCAGGCAGCCGCTCACGCCCAGCAGACCGCCAGTCTGATCGACGTCGCCCAGGTCCAGGGCCAGGTCCACGCCCAGTCCGTCCACCGGGTGGGCGAGCTGGCCGACCGCAACCCGGGCGAAGCCGCCGCCATCATCCGCCAGTGGCTCGCCGAGCCGCAGCAGAACTGATCCCACCGACGTGAACCGCCTGAACTGAAAAGAACGTAGACGCCATGTCGCTGCCGCAGACCCAGAACGCCAACGCCAACAACAACGACATTTCCACGGTGATCGCGACGCTGGCGAGCCGCCAGGCGCAGCGCCCGAAGACCGAGCCCTTGAGCGGCCCGCGGCGCGCTGCCGTGATGATGCTCGCGCTCGGCGAGCAGTATGGCGGCAAGATCTGGCAGCAGCTCGATGACGACGAGGTGCGTGAACTGTCGCTCGCGATGTCGACGCTGGGAACAATCGAAGCCGACGTCGTCGAGGACCTGATGCTCGAATTCGTCTCGCGCATGTCTGCTTCCGGCGCGCTGATGGGCAATTTCGACGCCACCGAGCGGCTGCTGCAGCAATATCTGCCGCCGGAGCGCGTCAACGGCATCATGGACGAGATCCGCGGCCCCGCCGGCCGCAACATGTGGGAGAAGCTCTCCAACGTCCAGGAAGAGGTGCTCGCCAACTACCTCAAGAACGAATATCCGCAGACCATCGCGGTCGTGCTGTCCAAGCTGAAGCCGGAGCATGCCGCGCGCGTGCTCGCGATCCTGCCCGAGGACATGGCACTCGACGTGATCGGCCGCATGCTCCGCATGGAAGCGGTGCAGAAGGAGGTCATCGAGCGGGTGGAGCAAACCTTGCGCACCGAATTCATGTCGAACCTGTCGCAGACCCGCCGCCGCGACGCCCATGAGGTCATGGCCGAGATCTTCAACAATTTCGACCGCCAGACCGAGACCCGCTTCATCACCTCGCTGGAGGAAGATAACCGGGAGTCAGCCGAGCGCATCAAGGCGCTGATGTTCACCTTCGACGACCTGATCAAGCTCGATTCCGCCTCGGCGCAGACGCTGCTGCGCAATGTCGACAAGGACAAGCTCGGCGTGGCGCTCAAGAGCGCCAACGAGGAGGTGCGCAACTTCTTCTTCGGCAACATGTCGTCGCGCGCCGCCAAGATGCTGCAGGACGACATGGCCGCCATGGGACCGGTGCGGCTGCGCGACGTCGACGAGGCGCAGGCCCTGCTCGTCAATCTCGCCAAGGATCTCGCCGCCAAGGGCGAGATCATGCTCAGCAAGAACCGCGCCGACGACGAACTGGTGTATTGATGGCTCAGCCCGCGAAATTCCTGTTCGATACCGACTTCGCCGCGCCGGAGAAGACGACGCGGGAGCGTGCGGCCACGTCCGCCGAGATCGCACAGAAGGTCGCGGCCGCCGAAGCCGCCGCCTACCGCAACGGCTACGAGGCGGCGCAGCGCGAAGCCAAGGTCGAAGCCGACCGCCGCGTCGCGTCGGCGCTGGAGCAGATCAACATCCAATTGCAGGGCATCTCCGCCCGCTTCGAAGGCATCGAGCAGCGGATGGAAACCGAGGCCGTCGATGTGGCGGTGGCCGTCGCCCGCAAGCTGTGCGCGGCGCTGATCGAGGCGGAGCCGCTCGGCGAGATCGTCGGACTCGTGCACGACTGCTTCGCGCATCTGGTGGCCACGCCGCACCTCGTGCTGCGCATCAACGAGACGCTATACGAGCTCGCCCGCGAGAAGATCGAGAAGCTCGCCAAGCAGAGCGGCTTCGAGGGACGCCTCGTGATCCTCGCCGAGCCGGAGATCGCGACCGGCGACTGCCGCATCGAGTGGGCCGATGGCGGCGTGGTGCTGGAGCGCGCTGCGATCGACGCCAAGATCAACGAGCTGGTCGGACGCTACATGGCGTCCAGGAAGAACTAGGCCGCTGTGGCGGCCGAAGGAGTTTAAGTCATGAGCGACAACGAGATCCCGCTTCCCGACCTCAATTCCGCGGACGCGCCTCCGTTGGGCGGGGACGTCGGCTACAACGAAGAAGAGCATGCCGCGCGCATCGCGGCCGACCTCGAGGCGGTGTTCGACGTCCCGGTTCAGGTCTCGGCCGTGCTCGGCCGCTCGAAGATGGACGTCGGCGAGCTCCTGAAGCTCGGGCCCGGCACTGTGCTCGAGCTCGACCGCAAGGTCGGCGAGGCGATCGACATCTACGTCAACAACCGGCTCGTGGCACGCGGCGAGGTGGTTCTGGTCGAAGACAAGCTCGGCGTGACGATGACCGAAATCATCAAGTCCGACCGCAACTGACAGGCATGACCTGCGTGCCGATCGAGAGCGGCGCGACCGAATAGGAGACCAACATGCGGCTTCTCATCGTCGGAACGCTGAAGGGCCAGTTGACGACGGCCACCAAGATCGCCATGGAGAACGGCGCCACCGTCACCCATGCCGAGGACAACGAGCAGGCGATGCGGGTGCTGCGCGGCGGCAAGGGCGCCGACCTGCTGCTGGTCGACGTCGCGCTCGACATCCGCGACCTGGTGATGCGGCTCGACGCCGAGCACATCCACGTGCCGATCGTCGCCTGCGGCATCACCAGCGATGCACGCGCCGCGGTCGCCGCCATCCATGCCGGCGCCAAGGAATACATTCCGCTGCCGCCGGATCCCGAGCTGATCGCGGCGGTGCTCGCCGCCGTCGCCAACGATTCGCGCGACCTCGTCTATCGCGACGAGGCGATGGCCAAGGTGATCAAGCTCGCCCAGCAGATCGCCGGCTCCGACGCCTCGGTGATGATCACCGGCGAGTCCGGCACCGGCAAAGAGGTGCTGGCGCGCTACGTCCACACCCGCTCGGCCCGCGCCAAGCGTCCCTTCATCTCGATCAACTGCGCCGCGATCCCCGAGCATCTGCTGGAATCCGAGCTGTTCGGCCACGAGAAGGGCGCCTTCACCGGCGCGGTCGCCCGCCGCATCGGCAAGTTCGAGGAGGCCAATGGCGGTACGCTGCTGCTCGACGAAATCTCGGAAATGGACGTGCGGCTGCAGTCCAAGCTGCTGCGCGCCATCCAGGAGCGCGTGATCGACCGCGTCGGCGGCACCCGCCCGGTGCCGGTCGATATCCGCATCATCGCGACCTCCAACCGCAACCTTGCCGACGCCGTTCGCGAGGGCACGTTCCGCGAGGACCTGCTGTTCCGCCTCAACGTCGTCAACCTGAAGATCCCGCCGCTGCGCGAACGCCCCGCCGACATTCTCGAGCTGGCGCAGCATTTCGCGCGCAAATACTCCGAGGCCAATGCCGTGCCGCTGCGGCCGATCTCGGCGGAAGCCAAGCGCATCCTCACCACCAATCGCTGGCCGGGGAATGTGCGCGAGCTGGAGAACACGATGCATCGCGCGGTGCTGATGGCGCAGGGCGACGAGATCGGGCCGGATGCCATCCTCACGCCGGACGGCACCCGTCTCGACATCGGCAAGACCCAGCCTGCCGTCGCGCATGCTACGATGGCCGCGGAACAGGTCACACGCGCTTTGGTCGGCCGCACGGTCGCCGATGTCGAACGTGACCTGATCCTGGAGACCCTGAAGCACTGCCTGGGCAACCGGACACATGCGGCCAATATCTTGGGCATCTCGATCCGCACGTTGCGCAACAAGCTCAACGAATATGCCGACGGCGGCGTGCCGATCCCGCCGCCAGGCTCCGGCGACACGCCGCGCATGCCGAGCGCCGTATAATCTGCCCATCCGGATCGTTCTCGGCGGCGCGCTGGCCCTCGGCGCGCCGCTTGCCGTTTCGCCGGCTGATGCCGCAACGCGCGGCGTGCTGTCCGGCTGCTGGGAGCAGACGTCGCACGCACCGCTCGTCAATCCGTCGTCGGGTCAGGAATGGGGCGCCCGGAGCTGGTGCTTCGCAGGCAAGGGCAAGCTGATCTCGCGAACGATCGCCTGTGGCAGGGAGGGCTGCGACGGCTGGGACAATGAACGCAGCTATCGCTGGCGGCCGCCCACCCTCTCGTTGTCCGATGCCGAGACGTCGCCGGATGGCGGGCGCATCAAAGTGTGGCGCCGCTGCCGCGTGCAGTTTCTGACCGACGATTGGATGCAGCTACAGGACTGTCAGCAGTCCCCGGATCCGTGGGTTCGCGAGAACACGCCGGCGCGTCGTCGCCGGGCACCACCTCACGAATAGTTCGGCGCCTCGGGATTGCGGAAGATGTGAATGGGATCGCCGGGCGTGAACTCGCGTTGCGTCAGCACGGCATAGGCATAGAGCGCGAGATACAGGATCGCGACGGTGCCGATCACGTAGAGCGCCCAGGTTCCGATCCGTTTCATCAGCTCCGCCGCAAACACCGCCTCAAGGCCGCGGTGCTTTTACGGCGTTCAGCTTCGGGACGCCACCCTGCGACCAACCGCCGCTCACCCCCTACGGCACGTCCTGCGGATCGGCCCCGCCGAGGGGGGCAAGTCGGGCGATGTCCGCGTCGCGGTCGACGTGCACATAGCCGCCATGCCAATACGCCAGGGCTGCCGCTTGCGGCGCCACCTCGACATGCACCACGCGGCCGATCACGATGCCATGGGAATGCCGCTCGATGATCTCCTCGACCTCGCAGTCCAGCGCGGCGAGCGCCCCGACCAGGAGCGGCACGCCGGTCACGTGCTTGCGCCACTCGGCGCCGGCGAACCGCTCGGCGCCTCTGAGGCCGCCTTTACCCGAGAACCGCTCGGCCACGCCGATCTGGTCCGCGGCGAGCAGATTGGCGCCGAAAACACGCTCCCGCTGCAGGATCGGCCAGGACGAGGCGTTCCGATTGAGGCTCACGATCACGGACGCCGGCTCGATCGAGAGCGATGACAGCGAACTCACCGTCATGCCGGTGACCTCATCGCCCCGCCCCACGGTGATCACGCTCACGCCCCCGACCAGTTGGCGCATCGCGGAGCGGAAATCGGGCTGAAGCGCGGTGACGTCGGGCATGAGGCGGACGATGGAGTTCATTGCGATATTATCTCCTAACCCGTCGTGCCCGGTCCGAGCAACTGGCTCAGGATCGAGCCTTCCAGCGCCGCAAGCTCCGCAGAGCCGCGCTGGCGCGGGCGCGGCAGATCGACCCTGATGTCCTCGGCGATCCGGCCATTCTCGATGACCAGAACCCGGTCGGCCAGGGCCACGGCTTCCGCCACGTCATGGGTGACCAGGATTGCGGTGAAGGTTTGATCGGCCCAGACCCGCTCCAGCAGCCGCTGCATCGCGATCCGCGTCAACGCATCGAGGGCGCCGAGCGGCTCGTCGAACGCCAGCAGGCGCGGACCGCTGACGAGCGCGCGCGCCAGCGCGACGCGCTGCTTCTGGCCGCCGGACAGCACCGCCGGCCATTGGTCGCGCTTGTCGGCGAGACCCACTTCCTCCAGCGCCTGCCGCGCGCGCTCATGCGCGCCGGCGGCCTTGCGCTCGCGGCCGAGGCCGACCTCGACATTGCCGAGCACCCGCGCCCACGGCAGCAGCCGCGGTTCCTGGAACATGACGCGGACGTCCTCGGGCCGCGCCGCGGCTTCACCGAAGCTGATGCTGCCCGACGTCGGCTTGTCCAGACCTGCGATCAGGCGGAGCAGCGTGCTCTTGCCGCAGCCACTCTGACCGACGATCGCGACGAACTGACCGGCCGGAATCTCGAGATCGATGCCGCGCAGCACCTCGTTGTCGCCGAACGCCTTGCGAAGGTCGCGGATCACCAGCGGCAAGCCGCGCGTCTCGGGTTTGGCCGGGGTCACGCCTGGCTTCCTCGCGCGGCGGAAGGCCTCAGCCCGCCCGATCACGTCAGCGCCGTCGATCGCCTCGGCGCCGGACACGGGAATTCGGAGCGCTTGCTGCATTTACGAACCTCAATGTTTGCTGAAGGCCGGATGCCAGGACAGCGTCATCCGTTCCAGCACCCGCGAAGCGCTGTCGGCGACCTTGCCCAGCAGGGCGTAGATCAGGATGGAGAGCACGACGACGTCGATCTGCATGAACTCGCGCGCCTGCATCGCCATGTAGCCGAGGCCCGAAGAGGCCGCGATCGTCTCGGCGACAATCAAGGTGAGCCACATGATGCCGAGCGCGAAGCGCAGACCGACGAAGATCGACGGCAACGCGCCGGGGAAGATCACGCGGCGAAACAGCTCGCTGTCGGTCATGCCGTAGACGCGGCCCATTTCAATGAGTTGCGGATCGACGGTGCGAATCCCGTGCAGCGTGTTGAGGTAGACGGGGAAGAACACGCCGAGGGCCACCAGGAACAGTTTTGCGCTCTCGTCGATGCCGAACCACAGGATGACCAGCGGGATCAGCGCCAGATGTGGCACGTTGCGCACCATCTGCAGCGTGGTGTCCGTCAGCTTCGCCGACAGCTGCGACAGGCCATTGGCGAGCCCGAAGGCGAAGCCGATGCCGCCACCGATCAAAAAGCCGATCGAGGCGCGCCAGAAGCTGACCCAGATGTTACGGCCGAGCTCACCCGACCACAGCAGCTTCCACCCGGCGCGCGCGACGTCGCTCGGCGCCGGCAGCACCCGCGGCGACACCAGGCCGGCGACCGAGGCCGCCTGCCAGATCAGAATGATCGCGAGCGGAACCAGCCAGGGCAGAAATCCATCCGCCTTGGGCACCCTGAGCTTGCGAACCTTGGGAAGGCTTTCGATCAGGCTCATGATTGCGACGCCCGCTGCAGGGGACGATGCTCGTTGGCGATGGTCTCGCCGAACGGGCCGGTGTTGGTGCGCAGCTTGGTCACGTTGCCGGCCTGCTCCGACACGTTCAGCCCAAGCTTGGGAAACACCAGCTCGGCGAAGCGGTAGGCTTCTTCGAGGTGCGGGTAGCCGGACAGGATGAAGGTGTCGATGCCAAGCTCCTGGTACTCGCGGATGCGCGCCGCCACCGTGTCGGGATCGCCGACCAGCGCGGTCCCGGCGCCGCCGCGGACGAGGCCGACGCCGGCCCACAAATTGGGGCTGATCTCGAGCTTGTCGCGGCGGCCGCCGTGGAGCTGCGACATCCGCTGCTGGCCGACCGAATCCATCCGCGCAAAAATCTTCTGTGCCGAGGCGATGGTGTCGTCGGTGACGTGCTTGATGAGGTCGTCGGCGGCCGCCCACGCCTCCGCGTTGGTCTCGCGCACGATCACGTGCAGGCGGATGCCGAACGACAGCCTGCGGCCACGGCTGTCGGCGACGGCTCTCACCTTGGCGATCTTCGCCGCGACATCTGCCGGCGGCTCGCCCCAAGTAAGATACTTCTCGACCGTATCGACGGCGACGTCGATGCCGGCATCCGACGAGCCACCGAAGAACAGCGGCGGGCGTGGCGACTGCACCGGTGGGAACAGCAGCCGGCCATCCTCCACCTTGATGTGCTTGCCGGCGAAGTTGACGGCTTCGCCTTCGAGCAGCGCGTTGTAGACGGTGAGAAACTCGCGGGTGACCTCGTAGCGCTCCTCATGCGACAGGAAGATGCCGTCGCCCTTGTTCTCGACCGGATCGCCGCCGGTGACGACGTTGACCAGCAGGCGTCCGTTGGTGACACGGTCGAGCGTCGCGGTCATGCGCGCGGCCACAGCCGGCGATTGCAGACCCGGACGCACCGCCACGAGATAGCGCAGCTTCTCGGTGAAAGGCGCCACGGCCGACGCCACGATCCAGGAATCCTCGCAGCTGCGCCCCGTCGGGATCAGCACGCCGAAATAGCCGAGCTGGTCGGCGGCCTGCGCGACCTGGCGCAGATAGTTGAAGTTGACCTCGCGGCCGCCTTGCGAGGTGCCGAGATAGCGGCCGTCGCCATGGGTCGGCAGGAACCACAGCACATTGGGCTTCGAAGCATTGCTCATGTCGTTCTCTTTCGGATCGTGTCGCAGGCGAGCGTCAGGTGGACGGCGTCCACTTCCAGACGATGTCGGCGACGTTGACTTGTTTCGGGATGAGCCCAACCCGGGCGAAGCGGTCGGCGACGGCCTGCTGGCTCTTGATGACCTCGTCGTCGATCGGCACGACGCTATAGACCGAGCGGTCGACGAAGCGCTTGACCGCCTCAAGATCGACGCCGGTGGCCTCGGCCTGCGCCTTGGCGACCTCCTCATGATGCGCGTTGGCCCACACGCCTTCGGCGGCGAACGCCGCGTTCAGCCTGGCCACCACGGCCGGATACTTTTCGACGAAGTCGGAGCCGACGATGTAGAATGAGTTCGGCTTGTGCACATCCTTGTCCCACGCGATCACGCGCGCATTCTCCTTGAGCTCGGCGAGCGCGAGATACGGATCCCAGATCGACCAGGCGTCGACCGAGCCCTTGACGAAGGCGGCGGTGGCATCGGCGGGCGCGAGCGGTGCCGGCGTGATGTCGGTCCAGGACAGGCCCCCCTTCTCCAGCGCGGCGACCAGGAGATTGTGCGCGCTCGAGCCCTTGCCGAAGGCGACGCGCTTGCCCTTGAGATCGGCGAGCGACTTGATCGGCGAGTCCTTGGGCACGATGATCGCCTGACTGCTGCCGTTCTGCTTGACGGCCGCCGCGTAGCGGATCTTGGCACTGGCGGCCTGCGCGAAGATCGGCGGGGCGTCGCCGACATAGCCGAAGTCGACGCTGCCGACATTGATGGCCTCCAGCAGCGGCGGGCCGAACTGGAAGTCGACCCAGACGATGTCGATGCCGACAGGCTTGAACGTATCCTCGATGGTGCGGCGCGCCTTCACCGCCGGGAAGAAGCCGCCCTTCTGGGTGCCGATGCGGATCTCCTTCGGCTTGTCCTCGGCGCGCAGCGGCGCCGCTGAGGCCATCACCGCAGCCGATGCCAACGACAGTTTCAGAAAATCACGCCGCTTCATTGCCCTCTCCGATCACCCTTGCGCATCTACGTTGATGCGATGCACAGGATGATGGTGGCGGGCGAAACGCGTGTCGAGCACCCCTGGAAAATAGTGATGCCGGTCCTCTCGGCTCACGACCAGAGGGGATGATCGTATCGAGGGCCCCACGCAAAGCAGCGAGAATTTCTCGCAAGCAAAGATGCGATCACGCGTCTTCACGGCCCATCAACCAAGATCTCGGTGGGACCGGCGCGACTCCGCTCTGGCGGTGCGCCGGTGTGCGCGAGGTTCCGCCCGCTTGATCCAGGTCAACGCCGGTTTCCGGAGCTTTCTTAAACATAAGATTAGGCGCGGCCCGGATGCCGCAATCCCTCCTGAACCTCCCCTAGCAGAGAATTCTCTCATGTCGCTCGTTGGCAGCGATGCGAACGCGCATGCGCGTCGCAGACGCATGGAAATTTTTGCCTTCCTGTTTCTCACCGCCGTGCTGATGCCCGCGCTCGCGATCGCCACCGTCGGCTCCTACGGGCTCACGGTGTGGGTCTACCAGATGATGGTCGGGCCGCCCGGCCCGCCTGCTGCGCATTGATTGGAACGACCACGCCCATGCTCTCCCACCGCACCTCCCTCGACCGCCGCGCGCTGATCACCGGCCGTGTCCTCACCGCCGATCCCGTCGTCGCGCCGGCCAAGGGCGAGATCGCCAGCATCATCGTGCAGACCCGCCCCGAGCAGCTCGATCGCGTCGAAGCCGACATCCTCGCGCTGTCCGGCTGCGAGATCCACGGCCGCGACGAGCGCGGCAAGCTGATCGTGGTCGTCGATGCGCCCGATGCCGGCGCGCTCGGCGCCACCATGAACCGGATCGGGCTGCTGCCGCACGTGCACTCCGCCTGCCTCGTCTTCCACGCCATCGACGCCGGCTAATCACACGAGACTCCAATGACCGACATGAAGATCGATCGCCGCCAGATGCTGAAGCTGGAGGCCGCCGCGATTGCCGCGGCCGCCGCCGGCATGCCGAGCGCCTCGCTCGCGGCAAACCTCGTCACCGAGCGCGAAGCCTCCGAGTTGAAATGGGACAAGGCCGCCTGCCGCTTCTGCGGCACCGGCTGCAGCGTGATGGTCGCGACCAAGCACAACCGGGTCGTCGCCACCCATGGCGACATCAAGGCCGAGGTCAATCGCGGCCTGAACTGCGTCAAGGGCTACTTTCTGTCGAAGATCATGTACGGCCATGATCGCCTGACGCATCCGATGCTGCGCAAGACCAATGGCAAATACGACAAGAACGGCGAGTTCACGCCCGTCTCCTGGGACGAAGCGTTCGACGTCATGGCCGCGAAGTACAAAGAGGCGCTGAAGAAGCGCGGTCCTTCCGGCGTCGGCATGTTCGGCTCCGGACAGTGGACGATCTGGGAGGGCTATGCGGCCTCGAAGCTGTTCAAGGCCGGCTTCCGCTCCAACAACATCGATCCGAATGCGCGGCACTGCATGGCCTCGGCCGTCGCCGGCATGATGCGCACCTTCGGCATCGACGAGCCCGCCGGCTGCTATGACGACATCGAGGCCACCGATGCGTTCGTGCTGTGGGGCTCCAACATGGCGGAAATGCACCCGATTCTGTGGAGCCGGGTCACCGACCGCAGGCTGTCGGCGCCGCATGTCCAGGTCGCCGTGCTGTCGACCTTCGAGCACCGCTCGTTCGACCTCGCCGACATCGGCATGGTGTTCAAGCCGCAGACCGATCTCTACCTCCTCAACGCGATCGCCAACCACATCATCAAGACCGGCCGCGTCAACAAGGACTTCGTCCAGGCGCACGCCGTGTTCAAGCGCGGCCAGACCGACATCGGCTACGGCCTGCGGCCCGAGCATCCACTGGAGAAGAAGGCGACCGGCCGCACCAAGGCCAATGACGCCACCGACATCTCGTTCGACGATTTTGCCAAGTTCGTCTCCGACTACACGCTGGAGAAGGCCGCCGAGATGTCCGGCGTGCCGCTGAACCGGCTGGAGGCGCTGGCCGAGCTCTATGCCGATCCGAAGACGAAAGTGGTTTCGTTCTGGACCATGGGCTTCAACCAGCACACCCGCGGCGTCTGGTGCAACAACCTCGTCTACAACATCCACCTCCTGACCGGAAAGATCAGCGAGCCCGGCAACAGCCCGTTCTCGCTGACGGGCCAGCCCTCGGCCTGCGGCACCGCGCGCGAGGTCGGCACCTTCTCGCACCGCCTGCCCGCCGACATGGTGGTCACCAACAAGGAGCATCGCACCAAGGCCGAGCACATCTGGCAGTTGCCGGAAGGCACGATCCCCGACAAGCCGGGCTATCACGCCGTGCTGCAGAGCCGGATGCTGAAGGACGGCCTGCTCAACGCCTATTGGGTACAGGTCAACAACAACCTCCAGGCCGGCCCCAACGCGAATGAGGAAACCTATCCGGGCTTCCGCAACCCGGACAATTTCATCGTCGTCTCCGACGCCTATCCGTCGGTGACCGCGCTCGCCGCCGATCTGATCCTGCCGACCGCGATGTGGGTGGAGAAGGAAGGCGCCTATGGCAATGCCGAGCGCCGCACCCAGTTCTGGCACCAGCTCGTGTCGGCACCCGGCGAGGCACGCTCCGATCTCTGGCAGCTCATGGAGTTCTCCAAGCGCTTCAAGATCGAGGAGGTCTGGCCCGAGGAATTGATCGCTAAGAAGCCGGAATATCGCGGCAAGACGCTGTTCGACGTGCTCTACAGGAACGGCCAGGTCGACAAGTTTCCGCTCGACCAGATCGAGCCGGGCTATGCCAACGACGAATCCAAGGCGTTCGGCTTCTACGTCCACAAGGGCCTGTTCGAGGAATACGCCTCCTTCGGCCGCGGCCATGGCCATGACCTGGCGCCGTTCGAGGCCTACCACAAAGAGCGCGGCCTGCGTTGGCCGGTGGTCGACGGCAAGGAGACGCGCTGGCGCTTCCGCGAGGGCTCCGATCCTTACGTCAAGGCTGGCACCGGCGTGCAGTTCTACGGCTTCCCCGACGGCAAGGCTCGCATCTTCGCTTTGCCCTACGAGCCGCCGGCGGAATCGCCCGACAAGGACTACCCGTTCTGGCTGTCGACGGGCCGCGTGGTCGAGCATTGGCATTCCGGCACCATGACGCGCCGCGTGCCCGAGCTCTACAAGGCCTTCCCCGAAGCCGTCTGCTTCATGCATCCGGACGATGCGCAGGAAGCCAACCTGCGGCGCGGCGACGAGGTCAAGGTCGCCTCGCGGCGCGGCTTTATCCGCGCCCGCGTCGAGACCCGCGGCCGCGACAAGCCGCCGCGCGGGCTCGTGTTCGTGCCGTGGTTCGACGAGTCGAAGCTGATCAACAAGGTGACGCTCGACGCCACCGATCCGATCTCGCTGCAGACCGACTACAAGAAATGCGCCGTGCGCATCGAGCGGGTGTGACGATCATGATGAGAAAAATTGCTGTCATGCTGATCGCGGCCAGCGTTGCGGCCGGATCGAGCGCCCTGCTCGCCCAGAGCGTCTCGTCCTCGCTGCGCGGTCCCGCACCGCTCAACGACGAGGGCTCGGCGCCGCCGATGCAGCCGATGAAGAACACCGCCGAGAAGGAGGTGCGCAACTATCCGGAGCAGCCGCCGGTGATTCCGCATGCCATCGACGGCTATCAGGTCGACATGCAGGGCAACAAATGCCTGTCCTGCCATGCCCGCGCGCGCACCGCGGAGTCGAAGGCGCCGATGCTGTCGATCACCCACTTCATGGATCGCGACGGCCAGTTCCTGGCCTCGGTGTCACCGCGCCGCTTCTTCTGCACCCAATGCCACGTGCCGCAGAGCACGGCCAATCCGCCGGTCAGCAACGACTTCGTCGACATCGACACGCTGCTGGCGCACGACAGGCCGGGTGGCAAGCGATGAGCAGCGCCGACATCCCGGCGGGCGCCAAAGCGCCCGTCCCCGAGAAGCGGCTCGGCCTTGTCCGCCGCGCCTGGCAGTTCATTCTCGACCTCATCGACGTGCTGCTGAAGCCGAGCTCCGTGTTCGGGCTCGGCGTGCTGGTGCTGGCGGGCTTCCTCGCCGGCGTCATCTTCTGGGGCGGCTTCAACACCGCGCTGGAGATCACCAACACCGAGAAGTTCTGCACCGGCTGTCACGAGATGCGCGACAACGTGTTTTCAGAGCTGAAGTCGACCGTCCACTTCTCCAACCGCTCCGGCGTGCGCGCCAGTTGCCCGGACTGCCATGTGCCGCACAACTGGACCGACAAGATCGCGCGCAAGATGCAGGCCTCCAAGGAGGTCTGGGGCCATCTGTTCGGCTCGATCAACACCCGCGAGAAGTTCACCGACCGCAGGCTGGAGCTGGCCTTGCACGAATGGGCGCGCTTCAAGGCCAATGATTCGCTCGAATGCCGCAACTGCCACAGCGCGCAGTCGATGGACATCACCAAGCAGTCGCCGCGCGCCGTCGAAGCGCACCAGCGCTTCCTCTTCACCGGCGAGAAGACCTGCATCGACTGCCACAAGGGCATCGCGCATCATCTGCCGGACATGCGCGGCGTCCCGGGCTGGCAGTAGGCTTCTTCTGGAGGGGAACGAGCGATCGCCGCAGGCACGCTGCGCCCCCTCCCCCGCTTGCGGGGGAGGGCTGGGGTGGGGGCGCCACACGGGCAGTCCCGCCGGAGCGTTCCCCCACCCGCATCGCATCTTCCGATGCGATGCGACCTCCCCCGCAAGCGGGGGAGGCGTGGACCCACTCGCATCAGCGCTTGATCTCCCGCCCGCAGCCCTTAGGTTCACGGAATGTCCCCGAGTCGCCGCGCGGCTCCATCCTCGTGAGCCATGACCACCTTCTCCCCGCATCAGGATTCCGCGCTCAAGGCCGTCGGCGACTGGCTGAAGGCCAAGCCGGGCAAGAACGGCACGCCGCAGGTGTTCCGGCTGTTCGGCTATGCCGGAACCGGCAAGACCACGCTGGCCCGCCACATCGCCGAAGACGTCGACGGCGAGGTCAAGTTCGCGGCCTTCACCGGCAAGGCGGCGCTGGTGATGCGCAGCAAGGGCTGCGACAATGCCTCCACCATCCACTCGCTGATCTATCGCGCGCAGGAGAGCGGCGAGGAGCAGCCGAACTTCGAATTGTGGGACGACGCGCCGGCGTCCAAGGCCAAGCTGATCATCATCGACGAATGCTCGATGGTCGACGCCGATCTCGGCCGTGATCTCCTGTCCTTCGACTGCCCGTTGCTGGTGCTCGGCGATCCCGCGCAGCTGCCGCCGGTCAAGGGCGGCGGCTTCTTCACCGAGAGCGAGCCCGACGTGATGCTCACCGAGGTGCATCGCCAGGCCAAGGACGATCCGATCGTGCGGATGTCGATGGACGTGCGCGAAGGCAACACGCTCGACATCGGCCGCTACGGCGAGAGCGAGGTGGTGGAGCGCCGCGAGCTCGATCCGTCGCGCGTGATGGAGGCCGACCAGGTGCTGGTCGGCCGCAACGCCACCCGCCGCGCCTACAACAACCGCTTTCGGCAGCGCCTCGACATCGAGGACGCCCTCCCCGTCGCCGGCGACAAGCTGGTCTGCCTGCGCAACAACCGCAAGAAGGGCCTGTTCAATGGCGGGCTATGGCGGGTGAAGTCGCGCGCGACCTCGAAATCCAAGATCGTGACGATGCGGGTCGCGCCCGACGAGGATCTCGGACGCAAGGTAACGAAAGTCTCGGTGCGCGGCGAATGCTTCGGCGGCGGCATCGAGGACATCCCGTGGGAGCAGCGCAAGCCCTACGACGAGTTCGACTACGGCTACGTGCTGACCGTGCACAAGTCGCAGGGCTCGCAATGGGACGACGTGGTGCTGTTCGACGAGAGCTTTGCCTTCCACGAGAGCCGCGCCCGCTGGCTCTACACCGGAATCACACGGGCCGCGAAGCGGCTGTCGATCGTAGTGTAACGCCGGCTTTACCGCGCGAGGCGATTTCGCCCGCCTCGCTGGTACCCGCCTGCGGCCGGTTGATCCACGTCAACCTGACGCAGGGTCCTTGGCGGATAGAGATCGATTCACATCTCTGTTAATCCAGCAGCAGGCGACGGGATCGCATGGCAAAGTCCAGGACCACGAAGGGCAAGGCCTCCAACGGCCAACGCATGAAGCGCGCAGCCGCCACCGCGCGTGTCGCGCGCCGGCAGTCCGCCGCCAGGCTCGATCCGATCGCGCAGTCGCTGGTCGACGAACAGATGCAGGCCGCGCAGATCACCGGGCTGTCGGCGTTCGAGACCGTGCTCAACGGACCGCCGGCCCTGGACGCCAACTCTGCGCCGGTCAAGGCGATGCTGGATGGTGCCGCGCCCGACGATGCCAAGCTGATGAAGGCGCTGATCGAGGGCAAGGCCAAGCCCGACAAGCGTCACACCTCCGACGAGCTCGCCGACAACTGGCGCCAGGGCGGCTACCCCTACAAATTCCGCATGTACCGCAAGGACTATGAGGAACAGAAATTCATCCTGCAGACCGAGCTGCTCAAGCTGCAGAACTGGATGAAGGATGCGCGGCAGCGCCTGGTGCTGCTGTTCGAGGGCCGCGATGCCGCCGGCAAGGGCGGCACCATCAAGCGCTTCATGGAGCATCTCAATCCGCGCGGCGCCCGCGTCGTCGCGCTGGACAAGCCGAGCGACGTCGAGCGCGGCCAATGGTATTTTCAGCGCTATGTCGAGCACCTGCCGACCGCGGGCGAGATCGTGCTGTTCGATCGCTCATGGTACAACCGCGCCGGCGTCGAGCGCGTGATGGGCTTCTGCTCGCAGGCCGAATATGACGAGTTCCTGCGCCAGGTGCCGGAGTTCGAGCGCAATCTCGTGCGCAGCGGCATGCATCTCATCAAGTTCTGGTTCTCGGTCAGCCGCGAGGAGCAGCGCCGCCGCTTCAAGGAGCGCGAGGCGCATCCGCTCAAGCAGTGGAAGCTGTCGCCGATCGACACCGCCTCGCTCGACAAATGGGATGACTACACCCGCGCCAAGGAGGCGATGTTCTTCTCCACCGACACTGCCGACTGCCCGTGGACCGTGATCAAGTCGGACGACAAGAAGCGCGCGCGGCTGAACGCGATGCGCTGCGTGCTGCACTCCCTGCCCTATGCCGGCAAGGACGCCTCGCGCATCGGGCAGGTCGACGATCTCATCGTCGGCCGCGCCAGCGTCATCCACGAGCGCGAGGAGCACGCGAGCTGAGGCGACGCGCTCAGCGCCGATGACGCCGATGCGCCCTCACGGGATCGGCTGGCGGCATCGCTGCATTTGCATTCGGAAAGGCCGGCGGGCCACGGCGAGCCAGCTCCGCCTGCGCCGCCGGCGTCAGCGCGCCGCCATTGAGCACATCGCGGTCGGGATGCATGGCCGCATAGGCCGCCGGCTCGGAGAATTGGGCCGACGCCGCGGTGGCCGCCAGTGGCGACATCAGCAGAGCTGCCGCCAGGCTCCTGAATGCGATCATGATTGGTCTTCCCTGTTGCGCACCAATTCGCGCAGGCGATGATGTAGGCAGGCGAAAGCGGCATCCCAATCACGACCGCGCGAGGTGACGGCCGTTCGTGATCGCGCCCATCTCTCAGACGTAGCGCTGCAGCCGCTGTCCGGGCAGCAGATCGTAGGACGCCTTCCAGGCGACCCGTCATCGCCGCTGCGGCAGCCGATCATACGGGCGGAGATGAGCGGACGGCGGAAACGCGGGCGCCGCGCCGGAGGCGCGCACCAGGCCCATTCGTCCCGCCGGCGTCAGTGCGCCGCCGTTGAGCACGTCGCGATCGGGATACATCGCCTGAAACGCCCCCGGCTCCTGCTCGCCGTAGAACCAGCCCTGCGCCGATGCCGGCGCGGCAGTCGCCATCGACAGCAGCACCGCTGCCGCCTTTGATTTCCAGGATGTCATGATTGTTCTCCAGGTTCTCACGATGCGGAGAACGCGCACTCGATGTCTGGTCAGGGGTCTGACGATCGAGACGCGTCCGCCTCTGTATTGACCGCAGAGAGAACGAAATATTCGCGGCGTCTCCGCCGCGCGGGCATCACGACCACGAGACCTGAACCACATCATGGTTCGAAGATCGACGAAGTGTGATGTCATCGTGAGCTTGCGGACTAGATGGCCCGTCGGGCAAATCGGCCAACGACGACAGAAGCTGTCAAGGTCTTCTGAAAAACATAAATCGTTTCGCGGTTTGCCCAAATCAGGCTTATGATGCCCGCGTTTCGTTGCACGGCAGGGGACGTATCGCGATCGTCACGGACGTTGGCAGCGAAATGCGATGGACGCGACATGTTGCAGCGGGCGAAGCGCCTGCGGACGAACGACATGGCGCGGACGGCGAAAGCGTGTGGTCCTGGCCTCCCGACGCTGAGGCCAAGCTGGTGGTGATGATCCGCCGGCGACGGGGGCAAGACAGCCGGTCCCCGAGGAGAGCACGTATAAGCGTTAACACCATCGCGCGGGGAAGGCCGGATCTGTCTGGCTGCACCTGTGGTACCTGCCGCCTGCATTTTTTTGAGCAGGCGGGCCACGGGCCTCAGCCGAGGTCCGGCCTTCCCTGCGCCCTCCGCTTCCGGAGGGCCAATGAACCGGTATCCCTCGGGCCATTCGAGCCGCGAGAACAAATCGCCATGTCTGGAACGCTCCCGCCACAACTCACAGTGTCGTTCCCGGCGCCCAGTGCGCAATTGTGCACGCCTCGCGCCACCCCGGCCGTTCACGCAGTCGTGTCGCGTCCCCCGTAACGCCGGCCGGGCACCGACGTATCTTGCAGCAGAGGCCGGACCGGGCCAGTGTTTCCGGCTGGCGAGACGAGACAAGCCACCCCTCACGAGGATCCAAAGATGCGCCTCACCCGCTCCCTTTTCGTCAAGACAGCCGTGCTCGGTGCCATGACGGCCGGCATCCTGGCCTGGCAGCCGCTGCACGCCGCCGAGGTGGCCGTCGTGATCCCACCGCCGGCCCAGGATCAGCCGGCCTCCGACGGGCTGGAAACCGCCGTTGTCGCCGGCGGTTGCTTCTGGGGCGTCCAGGGCGTCTACCAGCACACGGCGGGCGTGATCAGCGCGGTGTCCGGCTATGCCGGCGGTACCAAGGCCACGGCCGACTACCGCACGGTGTCGAGCGGCACGACGGGCCATGCGGAATCGGTCCAGATCAAGTACGACCCGAAGAAGATCTCCTACGGCAAGATCCTGCAGATCTTCTTTTCGGTCGTGCACGATCCGACCCAGTTGAACCGACAGGGCCCGGACTCAGGCCCGCAATATCGCTCGGCGATCTTCACCACCTCGGAGGCGCAGAGGAAGGTCGCGGAGGCCTATGTCGCCCAGATCGACAAGGCCAAGGTGTTCGGCAAGCCGATCGTCACCAAGATCGGCAAGCTCGAGGCGTTCTATCCGGCCGAGGCCTATCATCAGGACTATCTGACGCTGCACCCGAGCCAGCCTTATATTGCCTATAACGACCTGCCGAAGATCGAGAACCTGAAGAAGATCTTCGCGGAGAACTACATCGAGAAGCCGACGCTGGTCGGCGAGGCCAAAGCGACGAACTGAGGCGACGACCTGCCGCCACGACTTTGAGGCCGCGACGGCGGCCGATCAGCGCAATGACAGGGGCGGACGAGTCTAGGTCCGCCAGAGGAAAAGAGATGAGCGACACCAAGACCGACGACAAGGTCATCAAGAGCGAGGCGGAATGGCGCAAGGAGCTGACGCCGATGCAGTACGCCGTGCTGCGCGAGAAGGCGACCGAGCGCCCGTTCTCGGGCGAATACGAGCATGAGCATCGCGCCGGGACCTATGTGTGTGCCGGCTGCGGCCAGACCCTGTTCGAGTCCGACGCCAAATTCGACTCCGGCTGCGGCTGGCCGAGCTTCACCCAGCCGGCGACGGAGAGCCACATCGACGAGGAAACCGACTATACCCACGGCATGGTCCGCACCGAGGTGCTGTGCTCGAAATGCTCGGGCCATCTCGGCCATGTCTTTCCCGACGGTCCGGGGCCGACCGGCCTGCGCTATTGCATCAACTCCGCGGCCCTGAAGTTGAAGCCGCGCTGACGTCACCATCGGCCCGGTTCCGTTACGGACGGTAATGGGGCCGCTGGGCTGGCGGCCGGCGAGGCGTGGGCGGCCAAAACCGGCCACCAGGGGTGAGATTTTAGCCGTGCAGATCGGGCTCTCCTACATTCACAAGTTGCAGATCGATTAAACTATTGAAAAAAGAGGACATTTCAGCGCGGTCCGAACCAGGCCGGATTTACGATGTGAGCGTGCAGGATTCGCATTTCTGCCAAATCGGCCTATATTAGGGGTCGTAACTGACTATGCAGGGCCGGGCCGCCTGGAGCGGCAAATCCCGCCCTCCACCCCCGCAATCGCTGGCGTCATCGCCAAGCTGAATGTTTTGAAAGCTCGCGTCAGCGCTTCCAGCCGACAAGAAGAGGTCTCAGACCATGCGTCCACTGCGTCCGTTCAACTTCAACACCTCTGCCGAACTGTTTCCCGCCGCCATCCGCAAGAAGAAGCGGGCGGGGTTTGCCTATCGGCGGTTCGGCACCGCGGCTGAAGCCGTGCGCTTTGCCATGGAGGAGTTGCCTGCGGATTCGCTGAATGGCGCCTACCTGCAGGTCGAGGAAGCCCGGTTCGACCAGAACGGCATCCGCACCCTGTATGAGAGCGAGGCGTTCCCGCTGCCGCGCCGGGTGGTCGACAAGGCGCCGGACGCCGATGCGGCCTGACGGCTGCCAAACCATTCTCCAACACCCTGCCCCGCCTTGTGCGGGGCAGTTTTTTTATAGGGGTCGGTTTGTGCGGCTTTTGGCCCGGTCTCGCGGCGCGTCAACGCGGCTGGGTATCGAGCCACCGCCGCAGGATCTTGGCGTTGCGCATATTGGCGCGGAACAGCACGTCGAAGGCGTCGCCCGCCACCGGCACCATGCCGATCACCCCCTCGACCGCGACATTGCCGAGCATCCGGGTGATGACGTGCCACGGCGCACCCAGCGCACGGGCCTCGCGCACCAGCCACAGCGACAGCGCGGTCGCGATGAGGTCACCGACCACGGGGATCAGGCCGATGATGCCGTCGATGCCATAGCGGATGTTGGTGCCGGGCAGGACGAAGGCGACGTCGAGCAGCTTCGCCACCGCCTCCAGCCGCGCGATCCGCTGCTCACGGGTCAGATTGCCGAATGGATTGGAGGTGCTGAAATCGAAGCGCACGCCGCCCGGGCCGACGAAGGCGCCATTGAACGAGGACTGGAAGGATCCCTGCGGGATCTCACGTCCGTCCTGGTCGATGATCGGTCCACGCGCCTCATTGGCGTTGAAGCGTGCCTGCGAGGCGCGTCCGGAGGCGCGGCGGGGCGAGGGGGTCATCTGCTCTTGCATACCCATCACATAGAAACGCGGCAGCAGGGCGCAAGTTGCGTCACGCCGTCACGCGCTGTGCTCGCTGGGCTGAGCCGCCGGCGCTTCGGGCGGGGTTTCGTCGACGAATTTGTGCACCAGCCACGACGACACCGTCGCGGGAATGAAGCCGACCAGTCCGTAAAGGACCCATTGCAGGGCACCGTATTCGGAGCCGTGCGAAGCGTAGTTGAAGCCGGCGAGCAGGAAGGCGATGCCGCCCACCAGCAGCATCCGCATGGTCGGTCCGATGCGCCTGACGTGGAACAGGATGTCGTCGATCGCGCACATCATCAGTGCCGGCAGGAAGCCGAACAGGTAGCTGTATTGCAGCGAGGTGACGAAGACCTTGAACAGCTTGGCCACTTCGCCGGGATTGGTGTTGGTCCAATAGCCGGACATGTAGGTCGTGACCAGAAGCAGCGCGAAACCGCCCAGCGCCGGGCCCACGGCAACGAAGATGAGATATCGCTTCATGCCCAATCTCCTGCCTCGCCGATTCGCCCAACGCGCGAGGCGCGTGTGGACTGCTCAGTCACCCCACAGCGCGAAGGCGTCGTTGAAGGCGCGCTCGCCCGGCGCGCCCTTCTCGATCGCGATGATGGCCCGGCGCTGATTGCTGTAGACCAGCGGAACGTCGAACCAGGAGCGCTCCTTCAGGAGCTGCACGTTGCGGGTCCGGTCGGCGTCGACATTGGACAGGCCGACCAGGAAGAAGCCGTCGGTGACCTTCACTGCGAGGCCGGCCAGCGGCGTCCCACGCGCCTGCTCGTTGGATTTCATCAGGATCCCCGGCACGTTGCCGACGCCGCCGCCAGAGAAATCCTGCGGCAGGATGAAGGTCAGTTCCGCGGTGTGGCTCGCCGGCAGCGACGTGTCGGTGTTGCGGCGGAACGACATCGTCATCTTGAACTTGCGATCGGGAATCTCGATGTCGGCGCGCACAGCGATGTCGGCCTTCTGCGTCCCCGTCGCCTTGATCTGCTCGGTGCGCCAGACCACCGAGCCGATGTATTGCTTGCCCTTCGGATCGGCGGGATCCTCGTCATAGAGCACGACGCGTTGCGCGACCGGCGCGATCTGGTCCGAGGACGGCGACTGGCCGACACGGTCGGTGATCTTCGGCTTGCTCAGCGGCGTGCCGGTGTCCTTGGGCGCCTCGACCGTCGAGGAAGATTTGAACAGGCCATTGACCATCCCGACCAGCGGCCGGCCCCACAGAATTCCGGCGCCGATCAGGATCAGCACGATCCCTGCGGCGATGGCGGCCTTGAACGGAAAGGTCGAGCCGCTGCGCTCCGACTTCTTCTTGCCCTCGCGATCCGGCGCGGCGCCGCGCTGGCGGGTCGAGGTGGCAGGCAGCGCGTAGCGCTCGGCCTCCTGGACCGACTCGTCATAGGAGTATGGCGCCTCGGGCAGTGGCGGCCGGTCATCGTCGTCGCCCTCGAGCCGATCGAGATCGGTGGTCGGAACGTTGGCGTAGGTCTTGCGCGCCGCACGGTTGGCCTGGGCAGTGGCCTTGCCGAGATCGTCGACATCGGCGGTGATGTCGCGGAAGCCGCGCATGGCGGGCGGCGTTGCCGGATTGCCGTTGTCCTGAGCACCGCGGCGGGCGGCCGCCGGACGTTCGCGCACTGGAGGCGCCGCCCCATCCTGTGGAGGCGTTTGAGGCGGCTGGGGCCGCGGCGGCACAGCTGGCGCGCCAGCGGCAGCCGGCGGCGCATCCGGTCGTGGATTGCGCGCCGGACGCGGCTCGGCCGTCTCGCCGCCGAGCGGCGGCCGCTCGGCCCGGGCAGCGGCCGGGGCCGCCGGTCGTGGCCGCGGGGCGGTCGTGGCGGCCTGGTCTGGAGTCGGAGCGGGCTGAGCCGCGGGGGTGGCCGGAGCATCCGAATTGCGCGCACCGGCCCGCCGGAGCGCATCACCTGGGCGGGCCGCGCCGCTGGACGCCCGCTGTGCCTCGCGGGCGCGCTGGGCCGCTTCCGCCTCAACCTTGCGCACGGCTTCCTCGAGCGACAGCCGCTCGCGCGTGATCTCGGATTCGCTCAGCGGCGGCTGGACGCTGCGCAACTGTGCGATCAAGGCCGCCCGCGCCCGCTCGTAAAGCGCACGCCGGCTTTCCCCGGGAGCGTTGGGGTCCAATCCGGCAATGGCACGGGCTATCAGCGGGTAGTAGTCGGCCATATCAACTCAATTCGCGCGCTCAGCTGTCGGGTCCCGTCACGCCTCGAAGGGATTCTGGACCAGAATAGTATCCTCGCGTTCGGGGCTGGTGGAAAGCAGCGCGATCGGGCAACCCACCAGTTCCTCGATCCGCCGGACGTATTTGATGGCCTGTGCCGGCAGATCGGCCCAGGAGCGCGCGTTTGCAGTCGGCTGCTTCCAGCCTTCGATGGTCTCGTAGATCGGTTCGACCCGAGCCTGCGCGCCCTCACCTGCCGGGAAATGATCGATCTCCTTGCCGTCCAGCCTGTAGCCGGTACAGACATCGATGGTGTCGAAACCATCGAGAATGTCCAGCTTGGTCAGCGCAAGACCGTTAATGCCGCAGGTCCGCACCGCCTGGCGGACCAGGACCGCATCGAACCAGCCGCAACGACGCGGCCGGCCGGTATTCGTTCCGAATTCGCGGCCACGCTCGCCGATCTTGCGGCCGGTCTCGTTGTCCTGCTCGGTGGGAAACGGCCCCTGCCCGACCCGGGTCGTGTAGGCCTTGCACAGGCCGAGCACATAGCCGATCGCGCCCGGCCCGAGGCCCGCGCCCGTGGCCGCCTGCGCCGCGACCGTGTTGGACGAGGTCACGTAGGGATAGGTGCCGTGATCGACGTCGAGCAGCGCGCCCTGCGCGCCCTCGAACAACATCCGCTTGCCTTCGCGGCGCTTGATGTCGAGCAGACGCCAGACCGTCTCCGCATAGGGCAGCAGCTTCGGCGCAAAGGCCGTCAGCTCGCGCAGGATCTGCTGGCCGTCGATCGGCTCGAGGCCGAGGCCGCGGCGGAGCGCATTGTGGTGCGCGAGCAGCCGATCGATCTTGTGCGGCAGCGTATCGAGATCGGCGAGGTCCATCAGGCGGATCGCGCGGCGGCCGACCTTGTCCTCATAGGCCGGGCCGATGCCGCGGCGGGTGGTGCCGATCGCGGTCGCCGCGCTCGCGGACTCGCGCAGCGCGTCGAGTTCGCGGTGCAGTGGCAGGATCAGCGTGACGTTCTCGGCAACGCGCAGATTGTCCGGGCTGATGGCGACGCCCTGCGACTGGAGCTTGCCGACCTCGTCGAGGAAGGCCTGCGGATCGAACACGACGCCATTGCCGATCACCGACAGCTTGCCCGTGCGCAGCACGCCCGACGGCAGCAAAGCGAGCTTGTAGGTGGCGCCGTTGATGACGAGGGTATGGCCGGCATTGTGGCCGCCCTGGAAGCGCACGACGATGTCGGCCTGCTCCGACAGCCAGTCGACGATCTTGCCCTTCCCCTCGTCACCCCATTGGGCGCCGACGACGACCACGTTAGCCATTCGCAGCTCTTTCCTCTGCCAAGATCCAAAACAGCACGATCGGTTCGGACGAAATCGCTTCCGATGAGGGGCCAGCCTGGCCAACCATGCGCCCAGCCCAAATCGCGGCCGGGACCGCTCGCTTGCGAGGCGACCCACCGGATAAAGGAAGCCGCCGGGCTAGGCAAGCGAGAACGGGCCTTCGGAGCACACAAGAGCGCCACCAAGCCTTTGATAAGCCCCAAAATTTCATGCCGCCCCGGCTGCGGATCGGGCGACCCGGCCATACGCTTCTGGCGGCGCATCGACCCGGGCGGTTCCATTGAGCACCCGAACGGCGGCGAATCTACGATCGAAGCGGCGCGCTCTCAGCTCTGGATGCGGCCGTCGACAACCTCGATGATGCGATCGCAGCGCCGTGCCAGATCAAGGTTGTGGGTGACGAGCAGGACGCTCGTGCCAACCTCCCGATTGACCTCGCGCATCAGGCCAAAGACCGCCTCGGCCGACTTGGTGTCGAGGTTGCCGGTCGGCTCGTCCGCCAGCACCAGATCGGGGTTCATCGCCAGCGCCCGCGCCACCGCGACGCGCTGCTGCTGGCCGCCTGACATGTTGCTCGCGAGATGGTCGGCGAATTTCGCCAGCCCGACCTGGTCGAGCAGCGTCGACGCCTGCGCCTCGATCTCGGGGCCCGGGAAGCCGCGATCGACCAGCAGCGGCATCATCACGTTCTCCTTGGCCGTGAAGGCAAGGATCAGGAGATGAGACTGAGAGATGAAGCGGATGGTATGGCCGCGGGTGAGCTCGGTGTCACTGCAGCAGAAGCACGCGCAAAATCTGTCCGCGCGAGGTGCCCATCGCACGCAGGATCCCGATCTCCTTGGAGCGCTGGATCACCGAGACGATCAGCACGGCGGCGATGCGGCGCATTGCGGCAACCGAGGCCATCACGGCAGCGGGATGTTGCGCTAGGTCAACCGCCGCCCGGAGAGCTTCATGCAAATCAGCCATGATGACCACGACCATTCATCCACCAACCTGGACAGGCCCGCGTGAGCACTGAGACGACCTCCGGCCCGCACCAATTTTGGCGCCTGTCGCCCGCGCAGGCGGGCGCGACGCTCGGCTGCGACCTGAACGGTCTCGGCGCGGCCGACGCCGAGCAGCGGCTGCAACGCTACGGCCACAACGCCGATGCGCCCTCGCACGTCGTGGGTCCGTTGCGCGCCGTGCTCCGCCGCCTGCTCGAGCCGCTGTCGCTGATCCTGCTGGTGGCGGGCATCATCTCGATGGTGACGGGAGACGTGATCGGCGGCGCCATCATCGTTCTCATCCTGACGCTGTCGATCGGCCTCGACACGGTTCAGGAGGGACATGCCGTCAAGGCGGCCGAGGAGCTCCGCCGCTCCGTCGCCTTGAAGGCCGAGGTCAAGCGGGATGGCGCCTATCGCCAGATCGACGTCGAGGCGGTCGTTCCCGGAGACATCCTGCGCGTACGCGCGGGCGACATCGTTCCTGCCGATGCGCTGGTCATCGAAAGCAAGGCGTTCACCGCCGGCGAGGCGGCGCTCACGGGAGAGCCCTATCCCGTGACGAAACAGGCCGGCATTCCGGCCGTTGAGAACGACACGTCGAATGCGCTGTTCCGCGGCTCGGTGGCGCAGACCGGCGAGGCCGTCGCCATCGTCGTCAACACTGGACCGAACACGATGTTCGGCGCGGCCGCCGCGGCGCTCGCCGAGGGGCAGGCGCGCACGCCGTTCGAGCGCGACCTGCATGAATTCGGCCTCGTCATCGCGCGGCTTACGCTGGCCCTGGTCGTGATCGTGCTCACGGTTCGCGTCGTATTCGGACGCGATGTGCTCGACTCGCTGTTGTTCTCGGTCGCGCTCGCGGTCGGATTGACGCCCGAGCTGCTGCCGATGATCACGACGGTGACACTGTCGCGCGGCGCACTGCGCATGGCCAAGCGCAAGGTGATCGTGAAGCGGCTTGCGGCGATTCATGATCTCGGCGCGATGTCGGTGCTGTGCACCGACAAGACGGGAACACTGACATCCGCGGAGATCACGCTCGCCCGCAGCGTCGCGCCCGACGGCACCGACCATCCGCGAGCTGCCGAGCTCGGCGCGATCGCGGCCGCACTCGGCGGTGATCGCGGCTCGCTCGATTGCGCGCTCGTCGCAGGCGCCAATCATGCGGCCGAGGGATGGTCTTTGGGCGGCCAGCAGACCTTCGACTTCTCGCGCCGGCTCGGCTCGGTGCTGGCGATCCGCGGCCAGGATCGGATCCTGATCGTGAAGGGCGCGCCTGAGGCGGTGATCGAGTTGTGTACGCAGCAGCGGCATGGCGGCACGTTCGCGCCGCTCGACGACAACGGCCGCACCGAGATGTACGAGCGCGTTCACGCGCTCGCACGCGAGGGCTTGCGCACGGTCGCGATCGCGTCACGGCCGTGGAACGGCGCGCCGCGCGAGATCGAAACCGACGACGAGCAGGAACTGATCTTCGAAGGGCTGTGCGCGTTCGCCGATCCGCCCAAGCCGACCGCGGCGGCTGCGATCGCGCAGCTTGCCCGCGCCGGCATCGCGCTGAAGATCCTCTCCGGCGACGATCCCGTCGTGGTCAAGCGGCTGGCCGGCCTGGTCGGGCTGAAGGCGGATCGCGTGCTGTCCGGCAGCGACATCGCCGAGCTCAGCGACGACGCGCTCGCGGTGCAGGTGCACTCGGCCGATGCGTTCGGCCGTCTCGCGCCCGATCAGAAATCGCGCATCGTCAAGGCGCTGCAGGCCTCCGGCGAGATCGTTGGCTTCCTCGGGGACGGCATCAACGATGCGCCGGCGCTGAAGGCGGCCGACATCGGCCTGTCCGTCGAAGGCGCCACCGGCGTCGCCCAATCGGCCGCCGACATCATCCTGCTCGCCTCTGATCTCGACGTCGTCGCCAACGGCGTCGAAGAAGGCCGACGCACCTTCGCCAACATCCTGAAGTATGTCCGAATGGGCGCGAGCTCGAATGTCGGCAACATGCTGTCGATGGCCGCCGCATCGATGGTGCTGCCGTTCCTGCCGATGCTGCCGACGCAGATCCTGCTCAACAATCTGCTCTACGATCTCTCCGAGCTCGGCATTCCGTTCGACCGCGTGAGCCGGCAGGCGACCGCGCGGCCGCAGCGCTGGGACATGAAGCGGCTCATGCGCTTTGCCGCGATCATGGGGCCCCTGTCGTCCCTGTTCGACTTTCTCACCTTCGGCGCGCTGCTGTATTTGTTCCATGCGACGCCCGATGAATTCCGCACCGCATGGTTCCTCGAATCGATGGCAACCCAGATTCTCGTCATCTTCATCATCCGGACCAATGGGCGGCCATGGAGCAACCGGGCGGATCCGATGCTGACGGCGTCGTCGCTCACCGCGCTCGCCGTCGCACTGGTCGTGCCCTTCACACCGGCCGGCGCATGGTTCGGCTTCGTTGCACCGCCCCTCACCGTCTTAGCTGCCATCGCCGCCCTCGTCGTCGCCTATCTGGTCAGTGCGGAGGGCCTCAAATCGCTCGCGGTGCGATCCGGACCGCGGAGACCGCACCGGGGACACGCTCGTGCGCGATCTTGACGACGGCCATCGCTGCATGGTCGCGATGCATCTGCCCTCTTGATAGGCAGCTGCAATTGGTGTCTGTCGAAAGCGCCGGGAGGAACGGCGGCCGGACATCCCGGCCGCGCGCCGCGGCGCATCGAACCAGGCCAACACCGCCGCATGTCCGCCGCCGATCCCACCGCGTCCGCCGCGCCCGCGCGCGCCTGGATCGCCAACCAGCCCTATGTGCTGCTCAGCATCACGGCGCTGTGCTGGGCCGGCAACTCGATCGTCGGGCGGCTTGCCGCCGGCCACATCCCGCCGGTGACATTGTCGTTCCTGCGCTGGTCGCTCGCCTTCCTGCTGATCCTGCCGCTCGCCTGGAAACAACTGCGCCAGGACTGGCCCGCGATCCGGTCGCGGCTCGGCATCATGATCGCGTTGTCCGTGACGGGCATCGGCGCCTTCAACACGCTGCAATACTGGTCGCTCGAATATACGCAGGCACTCAACACCCTGCTGCTGCAGTCGGCTGGTCCGCTGATCGTGGCAATTTGGTCGATGCTGCTGTTGCGCGTGCACCTGACCCTGGCGCAGGCCATCGGCATCGTGCTGTCGCTCGTGGGCGTGCTGCTCATCCTGACGCGCGGTCACCCCACCGCGCTGGCCGACATCAGCTTCAACAGAGGGGATCTGATCTTCCTGCTGGCGATGGCGGTGTTCGGCTTCTACTCGGTGCTGACGATCAAGCGGCCGCAGATCCACGGCCTGTCGATGGTCGCCTTCACCTTCGGTTGCGGCGCAGCCAGCCTCATTCCGCTGCTGATCTGGGAAATCAACGCGCGACCGGTCATGGCGCTCGACGCGCAGAACCTGTTGTCGCTGCTCTACGTCGCGATCTTTCCTTCGACGATCGCCTATCTCTGCTTCAATCGCGGCGTGCTCCTGATCGGCGCCAATCGCGCCGCGCCGTTCTTTCACGTGGTCCCGGTGTTCGGCTCGATCATGGCCTTCGTGTTCCTCGGCGAGCAGCCGGAGGTCTTCCACGTGATCGGCTTCGTGCTGGTGCTCGCCGGCGTGTTCGTGGCGTCGCGCAAGCAGGCGACCTGATATCCACGTCCTGCGCGCGCCCCCGCGGCCCTTTGCTGTCCGATGCATGGCACCAATCCGCTGCGCCGGCTTGCGAGGGGATACGATTCAGCCCAGATTGCCTCGTCTCTCCAAGCACGCTTGGCTGCCTTTGCCTGCCCCACACCGTCATCCGCTCTCCTGGCTGAACAACCAGCCCTATCTGCTGCTCACGCTGGCCTCGCTGTTCTGGGCCGGCAACATCGTGCTCGCGCGCTATGTGGCCGGTCATGTCCCGCCGCTGACCTTGTCCTGCATCCGCTGGGTCGGAACGTTCCTGATGCTGTGGCCTTTCGCCCGCGCGCATCTCGCCCGCGACTGGCGAACATTGCGCGCGCATTGGCCGCTGATCCTGCTGTTGTCGCTGACGGGCTTTGCCATCAACAACGCGCTGTCCTATTGGGCGATGCAATATACCCAGGCGCTGAACGGTCTCCTGATCCAATCCTCGACGCCGCTGTTCGTCGCGCTGTGGTCGCTGGCCTTGTTCGGTGTGCGCCTGACCATCGCCCAATTCGCCGGCATTGCGATGTCGCTGATCGGCGTGCTGGTGATCCTGCTGCGCGGCGATCTCGGTGCGCTCGCCGGCATCCAATTCAACCGCGGTGACCTGATGTTTGCGGGCGCGCTGATGGTATTCGGGCTCTACTCGGCCGCCATGACGCGACGGCCGGCGGTGCACCAGCTGTCGCTGATCTCAGCCTGCACGGCGGCCGGCGCCGTGCTGCTGCTGCCGTTCGCGGCTTGGGAATACGCGTCGGGCTTCGTGCTCAAGCCCGATCTGCTGTCGGTCCTGACGCTCGGCTACGTGGTCGTGTTTGCGTCGACACTGGCCTACCTGTTCTTCAATCGCGGCATCAGCCTGATCGGACCGAACCGCGCCGCGCCGTTCCTCCATCTGGTGCCATTGTTCGGCTCGGTGCTCGCGATCCTGCTCCTCGGCGAGGAGCTCAGGCTGTTCCACCTTGCGGGCTACGCGCTGGTCATTGCCGGCGTGATCATCGCGTCGCGGGTCCCGATCCGGCCTCCCGGCACGGGTGACCGACTCAAGACGTGAGCGTGCGGCAAGACGCCTCATGAAGACCGGGGAGCATCATCCGGCTGTCATCGAAATGTCAGCGCCGCGTCAGGCCTCCTGTCCAGAACGATGCGTGGATCAAGCTCCCAGGAGGCCCTCCCATGCGTCGATATCTGCTGACCACCGTTGCCGCGTTCGTTCTGAGCGCCGGCACAGCGTTCGCCCAGGGCGAAGGCGAATTCCCGGCGACGCTCTCCGGCCATGCCGTGATGCCGGCCGAGTCCTTCGTCGAGGCGCCGGCCGATGCCCCGAACGATCTCAAGACCTCCGGCAAATACACCACCGGCAAGCGCATCGACGCGATCGGCAGCGTGATGGGCAAGTCCTATGAGCGTCCGACCGGGGTGTCGCTCCCGTTCAAGGGACAACCTCTCCAGGGCCACTCCGGCATCAAGAAGATGGCCGACGGCACGTTCTGGGTCCTCACCGACAACGGCATGGGCTCGCGCTACAACTCGCCCGACTCGATGCTCTATCTGAACCACCACAAGATCGACTGGACCAGCGGCAAGGTCGAGCGGCTCGAGACGATCTTCCTGCATGATCCCGACAGGAAGGTGCCCTTCCGCATCGTCCATGAGGACACCGCCAAGCGCTATTTGACCGGTGCTGATTTCGATACCGAGGGCTTCCAGATCATCGGCGACAATCTCTGGATCGGCGACGAGTTCGGTCCCTACGTCATCAAGGCGGACAGGACCGGCAAGGTGCTGGCCGTGTTCGACACGGTCGCCGACGGCAAGCCGGTGCGCTCGCCCGACCATTGGGCGGTGCAATCGCCGGGCGCGCCAGGCGCGACCTATGCGAACGTCAACCTGCGGCGCTCGAAGGGATATGAAGGCTTTGCGTCGTCGGTGGACAGCAAGTTCATCTATGGCCTGCTCGAAGGTCCGCTGTGGGACACCGACAAGAAGGACTGGGAGAAGGTCGACGGCAAGGAAGCCTCGCGCATCCTCGAATTCGACGTCGCGGCGGAGCGGTTCACCGGCCGCTACTGGCAGTATGTGTTCGAGCAGAACGGCAACGCCATCGGCGATTTCAACATGATCGATCCCACACAGGGGCTGATCATCGAGCGTGACAATGGCGAGGGCACCAGCGACAAGGCCTGCCCGCAGGGCACGCGCGGCGACAACTGCTTTCCCGATCTCGCCAAGTTCAAGCGCGTCTACAAGATCGAACTGTCCGACGCCAACGTCGGCAAGCCGGTCCGCAAGATCGCCTTTATCGACCTGATGAAGATCAAGGATCCGGACAAAAAGGCGCGCAAGCCGCTCAACGACGGCGTGCTCGCCTTCCCGTTCTTCACGATCGAGAATGTCGACCGCGTCGACGAAACCCACATCATCGTCGGCAACGACAACAACCTGCCGTTCTCGTCCAGCCGGGATCCCAACAAGGCCGACGACAACGAGTTCGTGCTGCTGGAGGTCGGCGACTTCCTCAAAGCCAAGTGACGGCTGGCACGCCTACGACTTGACGGCCGCCGTTGATCCGAGAGCCCCGGATCAACGGCGCGCCCTGGCCTGATCAGGCCGTTCGCACCTTCGCCATGAAGCCATCGACGGCCTGCTGCAGCAGGCCCGACTGGCTGTCGAGCTCGCGCGCGCTCGACAGCACTTCGGAGGCAGCCATGCCGGTCGCTTCCGCCGCCTTGGTGACGCCGCCGATATGGGCGCTGATCTCGTTGGAGCCTGCGGCGACGGACTGGATGTTGCGGGCGATCTCGCGCGTCGCGTCGCCCTGCTGCGCGATCGAGGTCGAGATCGAATTGGTGATCTCGCTCATCTGCGCGATGGTCTGGGTGATGCCGCTGATGGCGGTGACCGCATCCTGGGTCGAGGTCTGCATCGCCGCGACCTGTGCCGAAATCTCCTCGGTCGCCTTCGCCGTCTGGTTGGCGAGCGCCTTCACCTCCGAGGCGACGACGGCAAAGCCCTTGCCGGACTCGCCGGCGCGCGCGGCTTCGATGGTGGCGTTCAGCGCCAGCAGGTTGGTCTGCGCCGCGATCGAATGGATCAGCTTGACGACCTCGCCGATCTTTTCGGCGCCGGTCGACAGGACCTGAACGGTCGCATTGGTGCGCTCCGCGTCGCCCACGGCTTTGCTCGCAATCTCGCTGGAGCGGGCGACCTGGCGCGAAATCTCATTGACCGAGCTCGACAGCTCTTCGGCCGCGGCCGCGACCGTGCCGACATTGTCGTTGGCGCTCTGGGTGGCGGCGCTGACGGTCGAGGCGCGCGAGCTGGCATCGCTCGCGGTCGAGGTCATCGATTGCGCGGTGTGCTGCATGCCCTCGGCCGCCGACGCCACCGAGCGGACGATGCCGTTGACGCTGCGCTCGAAGTCGGCGGCGAGGTTCTGCATGGCCGCGGTCCGCTCGGCGGCCGCGCGCTGCTGGGTGGCGGCCTCGGCCTGCTCGAGCTCGCGCATCCGCAGCGCGTTGTCCTTGAAGATCTGGACGGTGGCGGCCATCCCGCCGATCTCGTCGCCGCGGCCGACACCGGGAATCTCGCCATCGAGCCGGCCATCGGCGATCTCGCGCATGCGGATGCCGAGACGATCGAGCGGCACGCTGATGCTGCGGCTGATCAGCCAGGCGATCCCGCCGGCGATGACCGCGATGCCCGCGCAGGCCATCCAGATCAGCCATTTCAGGGGCTTCATCTTCGCATCGAGATCGTCGACATAGACGCCGGTGCCCACGAACGTATTCCAGCCGGGAATCATCACCGCATAGGAGATCTTGCGGGTCGGCTGCTCCTGACCGGGACGCAGATATTCGTAGTGCAAGGTGACTTCGCCGTCCTTGGCAACGCCGTCGCGCAGCTCGACGACGAGCTTGCGGCCGTTGAGCTCGAAATCGATCACATTCGAGCCACGCTGCTTCGGATCCTGGGACAACACCACGTTGCCGTCCATCGTGTAGGCGAACAGATAACCCATGCCCTTGTCGAAGGTCATCGTTCTCGCGCGATTGACGAACTCGTCGAGCGCGGCCTCCTTCGTCAGCTTGCCGGCTTCGACCTCCTTGATGAGGCCCATGGCCATGTTACGCGCGGTCTCGACGATCGCCCGGCACTGTTCGATGCGGGCGTCGACCATCTCCTTTTGCATCAGAGTGCCGGCAAACGTACCGGCCGCGGCAAGGCCCAGCATCGCCACGCCGACGACGATGGCGAGCTTGGGGGCGATCTTCAGGTTATTCAGCAGCACGTAACGAACTCCGCCCGGTCCCCGATCGACGACCTCGATCTGTTAAGGTGAGCTGCTTGTCAACTGATCAGGCGATGGTTAGATTTCGGTTGCGAACACCCCCCGTAGAAACCCGGATCAGCTCGAGACAACGGCATCCCGGACCGGGACCGCAGCGGAGGCCGGCCGCAACGGCGCAAACTCCTCGGCGGTCAGCGTCTCCTTGGCGATCAGGAGCGTGACGCCGCGCTCGAGGTCCGGGCGATGGCTTTCGAGGATCGCGCGAGCGCGGGCGCCGCCGTCTGCGATCAGATCCCGCACGGCGAGATCGATCTCGCGGCCGGTCTCCTCCGCCGCCGACACGATCTGATCCTGTGGCTGCAGGAACGAGACCTGTGGACGCGGCGCGTATGTGCGCTGCCCGACGGTCGCATCCATCCCGTATTTGGTGACCATCTCGATCGCGATCTCGGTCGCACGCTGCAGATCGTCGGCGGCACCGGTCGAGACGTCGCCGTCGAAGATCAACTGCTCGGAAGCCCGTCCGCCCATCAGCACGGCGATGCGGTTCTTCAATTCGCTGACCGCGAGCAGGAAGCGATCCTCGGTCGGGCGCTGCATCGTGTAGCCGAGCGCGCCGACGCCGCGCGGAATGATCGAGACCTTCTGCACCGGATCGACGCCGACGAGATTGGCTGCGACCAGCGCGTGCCCCATCTCGTGATAGGCGACGCGGCGGCGCTCGGCGGGACTGAGCACGCGGCTCTTCTTCTCGATGCCGGCGACGATGCGCTCGATCGCCATCGTGAAATCGTCGAACGTCACCTCGTGGCCCTTGCGGCGCGTCGCCGCGATCGCAGCCTCGTTGATCAGGTTGGCGAGGTCGGCGCCGGTGAAGCCGGTCGTCAGGGCCGCGACCTTGTCGAGATCGACGCTGTCGGCGACCGTGATCTTGCGGACATGCACCTTGAGAATGGCAAGCCGCCCGCCCCTGTCGGGACGGTCGACCAGCACCTGCCGATCGAAGCGGCCAGCGCGCATGAGTGCGGGATCGAGGATCTCCGGCCGGTTGGTCGCGGCGAGCAGGATGACGCCGGAGCTTGGGTCGAAGCCGTCGAGCTCCGCCAGCAATTGATTGAGCGTCTGCTCCTTCTCGTCGTAGCCGCCAAACTGGCCGCCGCCGCTTCGGCTGCGCCCGAGGGCATCGAGCTCGTCGATGAAGATGATGCAGGGCGCGGCCTTGCGCGCCTGCTCGAACAGGTCGCGCACCCGCGCGGCGCCGACGCCGACGAACATCTCGACGAATTCGGATCCGGAGATGGAGAAGAACGCCACACCCGCTTCGCCCGCGACGGCGCGCGCGAGCAGCGTCTTGCCGGTGCCGGGCGGGCCGACCAGCAGGATGCCCTTGGGCACGTGTGCGCCGAGCCGGCCATAGCTCTTCGGATCCTTCAGGAACTGCACGACCTCCTGCAGCTCGAACTTGGCCTCGTCGACGCCAGCGACATCGGCGAAGGTCACCTTGGTGTCGGTCTCGACATAGACCTTGGCGCGCGACTTGCCGATCGACATCAGGCCGCCGAAGCCCTGGCGGTCCATCACCTTGCGGCCGAGGAACACCCAGATCAGATAGAACATCAGCGCCGGCACGACCCAGGACAGCAGCGCCTGAATCAGCCCGCCCGAGGGTACGCCGGTCACCGTCACGCCCTTCGCGGCAAGCTTCGCCGCCAACGGCGGATCGACACGCGTGGTGATGAACGAGGTCTTGCCGTCCGGCTGCTTGTCCTTGAACTTGCCCTGGATCGTATCCTGGCCAACCGCCACTTCGGTGATCTTGCCCTGCTCGATCAGCTGCTCGAACTGGCTATAGGGAATGGTTTCGACCGTGTTGTAGGTCGTCAGCAGCCATTGCAGCAGCAGCATGCCGACGCCGGCGAGGAAGATGTAGCCGACGGCGACGGCCTGCTTGCGGGTGTTCGGGTCGGATTCCATGGCGGCGCTCTCGGTCGAGTTCGATCACGGCCGGACAGGACGTGATCGAACGGGTTCCCACGCGCATAACAGGAGCGGGACCGGGCGGCTTGTCATGGATCAAACGGCGCCGGCCCGTGGCCTCACGCCCCGCTTCAACCCGACGGCTGCATCACGATCGACTTGTCCTTCGGCCAGCGCACCCGCCAGGCGAAGGCGATATCCTTGGCCTCGCCCGGTTTGGCGTCGATGACCCATTCGACGACGCCGCGGCGATCGCGCACGTTCGTCGACGTCGGCGGCGTGGTCGCGGACAGCATCTCGACCACGATCTCCTCGTTCTCGCTGACCGGCAGCTGATCCTGGATCGCGACCTTCAGCGGGAAGTCGTGAGCGTTGCGGACCGTCGTCTTGAAGGTGCGCTCGTCGATCTTCGCCGTCGTCACGATCAGGCCGGCCGAGCCTTCGTTGCGCTTGACCACACTGCGCTCGACCTTGACTTTGTCGTCGGCCCCGAAGCCGACATGAACGACCTCGTCCTTGCCGGCCGACGCCAGTCTGCTGGTGCCGACGAACATGCCGTCGCGATAGATCGAGACCTTGCCCGGCAGCAGCGGTGCCTCCTCGTTCTGCGGGAAGCTCGCTTCGAGGTAGGCGGTGGGATCGATGACGGGCGCCGAACGGATCGTCAGTTCGGGCGTGATCGTCGCGGTGGAAATACGCAGGCTCTTCGCGCCATCATTGGCACCGACGCTGACGCGTCCGGGGAGGTGAAAGACGGTCTGAAAGGCGCTGATCTCCGCAACCGTCTGCTGCTCGACGGCCTTGTCCGCGACATCTCCGAACGTCGTCCCTCCGCCAAAGCGAAACTCCTGTCGGCTCTCCATGAGTCCTCGCGCGGCGCTGACGGCGGCCGGCTTCGGCGCTGGCTGTGGCGGCGGCGGATATTGCGCGATGATCGTCCTGAGCTCGGGCGCGCTGCCGCCGCGTCCGGTCCGCACCGTCGAAACCGTCAGCGCGACCTCGGACCAGTCCTCCCCCGTGGCCTGCTGGATCTCGGCGCGTCGCACCAGTTCGAGAGCCGGTTTGCGGTCCTTCGCCGACGTGTCGAGACGCGCGTCGTAGAGCGGCACCCAGCGGGCATTGCGCACCGCGTAGGTCACGCGCAAGGTCGCCTTGGTCGCTGCTGCAGCCGACAATTCGATCCGCACCTCCAGCTTGCTCGGGGGCTTCGTCGTGAGATTGTCCTGCAGGCGCGCGATCTCGCGATCGATCTCGCGCTGCTTGCGCTCGGCATCACGGATCGCCGCGTCGGCCTGTCCAACCTCGTCGGCAACGGCGGCGAACGCGGCACGCCATTCTGTGATCGGACGCGCCTCGCCCTTCTCGCCGAGCCCGGCCGGTGACGCCTCGGCAAAACGCTCGGCAAATTTCTTCCGCGCCAGGGCCGCGGCGATCGTGCCATCGAGATTGGCGCGCTCGTCCTTCAGCGCTTCGATGCGCTTGTCGATGTCGGGCAGGTTGACCGGCGGCGCCGCACGCGGCGGCTTGGCGTCGACGGTGCCGATCACGAGCTTGGCGCCGGCCTCGCCTTCCACACGAAGCGAGGACGCATCGAGTCCGAGCGGGAAGTCCTTGGCAATCGCCGTCGTGTCGCCGGCGGGAAGGTCGAGCGAGATGACCCGGGTCACGGTCGCGCCGTCGGGATACACGGTGACGGCATCGACGGTGGACGTCGCGTCGAGGTTTGCAGCATGGCCCGGCGCCGCCGCCAGCGAGGCACCGAGAACGAGAGTTGTCGTAACCAGCCACGTCGTTCGCATTGCCATCGATCTCTCCGTATCCCAGCCCTGAGAACCGGAGGAGCCGGTCCCTTGCGGGGCGTTAGACGCCACGAGAGGTCCGCGGGTTCAAATCGTGCGACCGCAAAGCTTGCCGTTGAAATTCCGCCGAGCACAGACGAGCACAGAAAAAGGCAGCACGGCCACGGTGCCGTGCTGCCCCTTTCCGGTCGGTCAATTTGGCCCAGCGCGTGAAGAGTTGAGGTCTGGTTGCGAACCGCGAAGGATGTGCGCTCCCTCTCCCGCTTGCGGGGGAGTGCTGGGGTGGGGGTGTCTCCTCAATTGAGGCTGCCCGAGTGGAGGGAGCCCTCACCCGGCGCTTCGCGCCGACCTCCCCCGCTCTGGCGAAGCGAAGCTTCGCTTGACGGGAGAGGTGAACTGAGCCAGCGGCTAAGTCGATTCAACCAAGAAGCACCGCGCGCTCCAGCGCGTCATCAGAACGCCAGCGCCTTGGCCTGCTTGACCTGCGGCAATGCCTGGATCTTGGCGAGCAGCTCGGCCGGCACCGCACCGTCGACCTCGACCAGCGCGATCGCGTCGCTGCCCGGCGCCACGCGGCCGAGATGGAAGGTCGCGATGTTGATCTTGGCGTCGCCGAGGAGGCTTGCGAACTTGCCGATGAAGCCCGGCTTGTCCTCGTTGGTGACGTAGATCATCGACTTGCCGAACTCGGCGTCGACACGGATGCCCTTGATGTCGACGAGACGCGGCTTGCCGTCGGCGTAGACCGTGCCCGACACCGCGCGCTCCTGGTGCTCGGTGGTGACCGCGACCGTGATCAGGCTCTCATAGTCGCTCTCGCCGGCGCGCAGCACCTCGTCGACGATCATGCCGCGCTCCTTGGCGATCACCGGCGCCGACACGACGTTGACCTCGCCCAGCATCGGCCGCAGCAGCCCGGCCAGCACCGCCGAGGTCAGCGCCCGGGTCTTCATCTCGGCGACGTGGCCTTCATAGGTGATCTGGATCTTGGTGATGCTGCTCTCGGTGAGCTGGCCCGCGAACGAGCCGAGCTTCTCGGCGAGCGCGATGAACGGCTTCAGCTTGGGCGCTTCTTCCGCGGTGATCGACGGGAAGTTGATCGCGTTCGAGATCGCGCCGGTGAGCAGGTAGTCCGACATCTGCTCTGCGATCTGCAGCGCGACATTCTCCTGCGCTTCCGTGGTCGAAGCGCCGAGATGCGGCGTGCAGATCACATTGGCATGACCGAACAGCGGATTGCTGGTCGCCGGCTCCTCGGCGAACACGTCGAGCGCCGCACCCGCGACATGCTTGCTGTCGAGGGCCTCGAGCAGCGCCTGCTCGTCGATCAGGCCGCCGCGCGCGCAATTGATGATGCGCACGCCCTGCTTCATCTTGGCGATCGCCGCGGCATCGATGATGTTGCGGGTCTTGTCGGTCAGCGGCGTGTGCAGCGTGATGAAGTCGGCGCGCTTCAGCAGCTCCTCGAGCTCGACCTTCTCGACACCGAGATCGAGCGCGCGCTCCTCGGTGAGGAACGGATCGAAGCCGATCACCTTCATGCGCAGGCCCTGCGCACGGTCGCAGACGATCGAGCCGATATTGCCGCAGCCGATCACGCCCAGCGTCTTGCCGGTGATCTCGACGCCCATGAAGCGGTTCTTCTCCCACTTGCCGGCCTGGGTCGAGGCGTCGGCCTGCGGGATCTCGCGCGCCAGCGACAGCATCATCGTGATCGCGTGCTCGGCGGTCGTGATCGAATTGCCGAACGGCGTGTTCATCACGATGATGCCCTTGGCGGTCGCCGCGGGAATCTCGACATTGTCGACGCCGATGCCGGCGCGGCCGATCACCTTGAGCCGCTTGGCGCGCTCGATGATCTTGGCCGTGGCCTTGGTCGCGGAGCGAATCGCAAGGCCGTCATAGTCGCCGATGATGTCGGCGAGTTTGTCCTTGTCCTTGCCGAGATTGGGCTGGAAGTCGACCTCGATGCCGCGATCCTTGAAGATCTGCACGGCAGCCGGCGACAGCGCATCGGAAATGAGAACTTTGGGTTTGGACATGACGATGTTCCTTCACGCCTCTCGCGAGAGAGGGACAGCGCATCGGCGCCGGAATGGGTGGAAGCAATCGAATCGTAGGGTGGGCAAAGCGCAGCGTGCCCACCGTCTTTCGCGTCGGTTGACGTTGATGGTGGGCACGGCGCTTCACGCCTTTGCCCACCCTACGCGTCTTGAATTTCGTCATTGCGAGGAGCGGAGCGACGAAGCAATCCAGACTTTCTTCGTGGCCCTGGATTGCTTCGCTGCGCTCGCAATGACGGCACGACGAGCGTGGGTCAGGCCGCCTTGGGCAGCGCGGCCTTGGCTTCGGTGAATGCCCAGTCGATCCACTGCGTCAGCAGCGCGACGTCCTTGGCTTCCACGGTGGCGCCGCACCAGATGCGCAGGCCGGCCGGCGCATCGCGGTAGTGCGCGAAGTCGAAGCCGGCGTTCTCCTTCTCGACCAGCGACACCAGCTTCTTGGCGAACTCCGCCTGGGCATCGGCCGACAGCGACGTGATCGCGGGATCGACGACCTTGAGGCACACTGAGGTGTTAGAGCGGATGGCGGGATCCTTGGCGAGAAAATCGATCCACGGCGTCCGCGCCTTCCAGTCCGCCAGCACCTTGGTGTTGGCGTCGGCGCGGGCGATCAGCGCCTTGAGGCCGCCGATCGACTTGCCCCAGTTGAGCGCGTCCAGATAGTCCTCGACGCACAGCATCGATGGCGTGTTGATGGTCTCGCCCTCGAAAATGCCGGCGTTGAGCTTGCCGCCCTTGGTGAGGCGGAAAATCTTCGGCAGCGGCCAGGCCGGTTTGTAGGTCTCGAGGCGCTCCACCGCGCGCGGCGAGAGGATGAGCATGCCATGCGCGGCCTCGCCGCCGAGCGCCTTCTGCCAGGAGAAGGTGACGACGTCGAGCTTCGGCCAGTCGAGCGGCTGCGCGAATGCGGCCGAGGTGGCGTCGCAGATCGTCAGGCCTTCACGGCTCGCGCTGATCCAGTCGGCATTCGGGACGCGCACGCCCGACGTGGTGCCGTTCCAGGTAAAGACCACGTCGCTTGCCGGATCGACTTTCGACAGATCGGGGATCTCGCCATAACCGGCGTGCAGCTTGGTGACGTCCTTGAGCTTGAGCTCCTTGACGATGTCGCTGACCCAGCCTTCGCCGAAGGATTCCCAGGCGATCGTGGTGACGGGCCGCGCACCGAGCAGCGACCATAGCGCCATCTCGACCGCGCCGGTGTCGGACGCGGGCACGATGCCGATCTTGTAGTCGGCCGGCACTTCGAGGACATCGCGCGTCAGCTCGATGGCCTGCTTGAGCTTGGCCTTGCCGATCTTCGCGCGATGCGAACGGCCCAGGGGAGCGTCCTTGAGATTTTCGGAGGTCCATCCGGGGCGCTTGGCGCAAGGGCCGGAGGAGAAATGCGGCACGGCAGGCCGCTGCGAGGGCTTCGCTGCAGTCATCGTCTATCCTTCCAGATAGTAAGCCTCCCGTTGGGGGGAGGTGTCCCGCCGGCGTGAATACGGGAAGGGTCGTTCCGCGTCAAGGAACTTCGCGCACTCTTGTCGGCGTTCACGCAGTCGTGCTGGCATGCAAGCGAATGCAATTCATTCCGGTGCGGCACCGACCGGTGCCTGACCAGCCGGCGGACGATGCAGGAAGGTCATAGAGGCGTAGGCGCCGATCCAGGAGCCGACCGCCGCGAACGCGACGTAGATCCAGTTCTCGGTGTAGCTGATCACGGCGAAGGACGAGAGCATGTACCAGATCGAGCTCCAGGTCGCCGCTGACACTCGCCGCTTGGCAACGACCGCCGAAGTGAACATGACGTAAACCGCATCGGTCGCTGCAGTCGCCAGCACGACACCGAAGGCCGTGAGTGGATTGATCGCCGACATCGTCCTCTCCTCTTCGTTGTGCTGCACCAAGCGACGTCATTGTCTCGCCGAACGCATCCATGCACAATGACGCGATCTGTACGCGCCGAACAACAAGGACAGAACAATGGAACGCGTCCGTCTCGGGAGGAGCCCGCTCGACATCACCCGACTCGGCCTCGGCACGGCGCCGCTCGGCGGCCTGTTCGAGCCGGTCAGCGATGGCGATGCCGAAGCCACGATCGCTGCGGCGTGGGCGCGCGGGGTGCGCTTCTACGACACCGCGCCGCTCTACGGCTTCGGCCTCGCCGAGCAGAGGCTCGGTGCGTTTCTGCGCCGGCAGCCGCGCGACAGCTACGTGATCTCGACCAAGGTCGGACGGCTGCTGCGGCCGGACCCGACGGCGTCGGGCGAAGATACGCACTATAAGGGCACGCCGCCGCTGCGGCCGCAGTTCGACTATTCCTACGACGGCGTGATGCGTTCGGTCGAGGAGAGCCTGGTTCGGCTCGGCCTGGATCGCGTCGACATCCTGCTCGTCCATGATCCCGACGACCACTATGACGAAGCCGTGGCTGGCGCCTTCCGTGCCCTGCAGCGGCTGCGCGACGACGGTAGCATCAAGGCGATCGGCGCCGGCATGAACCAGTCGGAGATGCTGGCGCGCTTCGCCGAGGCCGTTCCGGTCGACTGCTTTCTCCTGGCGGGCCGCTACACGCTGCTCGACCAGGGCGCGCTGACGGCGCTGTTTCCGATCTGCCGCGCGAGGAACATCGCCATCATTCTCGGCGGCATCTACAACAGCGGCATCCTCGCCAATCCTTACGGGCCCGCGAAGTTCAACTACGAAGATGCCGATGCCGCCTTGGTGGCCCGCGCGCGCCAGCTCGACGCCCTGTGCAAGCAACACGGCACCGAGCTCAAGGCCGCCGCGATCCAGTTCTGTCTCGCCCATCCCGCCGTCACCGTCGGCCTGCAGGGCGCGCGCAATGCGCAGGAGGCGGCCGACAACATCGCGTTGGCGCAGACGCGAATCCCCGACACGTTCTGGCGCGACCTGCGCGCCAGCAATCTGATCGATGCCCGGGCGCCGCTGCCGGGAGAGGCGCCATGAGCTGCGTCATCGATGCGCATCAGCACTTCTGGGATCCCGGTCGCGCCGACTATCCGTGGATGGCCGGCGACGCGCTGGCGCCGATCCGCCGTCCGTATGGTCCCGCCGACCTCGCCCCGCTGCTCGCCGAAAATGGCCTCGACGCCAGCATCCTTGTGCAGACCCGGTCGTCGCTCGACGAGACCGAGGAATTCCTGCGCGTCGCGCACGCGACGCCGTTCGTCGCCGGTGTCGTCGGCTGGGTCGACCTGAGCGATCCATCGGTAGGGTCGACGATCGACAGGCTGCGCGGCCTGCCCGGCGGCGACAGGCTGGTCGGCATCCGCCACCAGGTCCATGACGAGGCCGATCCGGCGTGGATCTATCGCGGCGATGTCAGGCGCGGCCTCGACATCGTGTTCGCGCACGACCTGACCTACGATCTGCTGGTGCGCACGCGCGAGCTGCCGGCGGCGATCGCGACCGTGCGCGCGTTTCCAAGAGCACGCTTCGTGCTGGACCACGCCGCCAAGCCGCCGATCGTAACCGGGTTCGATCAGGACTGGGCCGATCGCATCGCCGAGCTCGGGGCCTGCGGCAATGTCTGGTGCAAGGTGTCGGGGCTCGCCACGGAAGCCGTCTGGACCGACTGGGATGCCGAGCGGCTGTTTCCCTATGTCGCGCACGTCGCACGCTGCTTCGGCGCCGACAGGCTGATCTTCGGCTCGGACTGGCCGGTGTGCCTGCTCGCCGGCAGCTATGGCGAAATCAAGCAGGCGCTCCAGCACTGCCTGGCCCGGCTCGGTGCCGAGGTCCGCGACAAGGCCTTCGGCCCGAACGCCGTCGCAGCCTACCGCCTGCCGCTCTGATTAGATCAGAACCGCATCAGCATGCCGAAATGGCTCTTGGCGAAGCCGAGCCGCTCATAGAAGCGCTGTGCGTCGGTGCGGCTCTGATGCGTCATGAGCTCGACCAGATTGCAGCGCCGGCTGCGGGCCTCGGCAATCGCCCATTGCAGCAGCTGCTCGCCGATGCCCCGGCTGCGCCGGTCGATTGCGACCCGAACGTCTTCGATCAGCGCGCGCGACGCACCTTGCGAGCTGAGCCCGGGCAGGATGCAGAGTTGCAGGCAGCCGACCACCCTGTCCGCCTCCACGGCGACGACCAGGGTGATATTCGCGTCCCGCACGATCGCCTCGAATGCGTCATAGTAGGACTGCGGCAACGGCTGCTCGACACGCTCCCGCGCCCGGCCGAGATGATCGTCGGCGAGCATGGCGACAATGGCGCCGACGTCGTCGCGTTGCGCAGGCCGGATCATGATGGACATGAGCTTTCAGGACAGGCTTGCAAACAGCTCAGAACTTGTAGCCGAGGCCCGCGCGCACCGTGTTGATGCTGGTGTCGACGGTCGAGGTGAAGCGGATGTATTCGTATTCGGCCCGCGCAAACAGGCCGCCGACGAGATTGACGTCGACGCCGAGACCGGCGCTGTAGCCATAGATCAGGTGATTGTGCTGAATGTTGTTGGCGCTGAGCGGCGCGAGCGGCGTGTAGGTCCCCAGAAAAGTGGTGCTGACCCGATCCTGAACCGTCACGGACTGGCCGAGATCTGCATTGCCGAGCGCAAGGCCGAAGAACCCATAAGGCAGGAAACAGCCCATTGCATAGCCGGCACGACCCCGGATCGTTGCCATGTCGGTGATCGATATCTGCGAGGACTGCGTCGAGGTCACGGCGTGAAAATTGCCGTCAGACAGTGCGGCCGTGCTGACAAGCGTGCGGCTCGAAGAGGCCATGCCGCCATACTTGCCATGCAGATAGCTCGCCTCGACGCCGAGCACGACGTCGTCCCACTGACTGTTGTAGCCGACGAAGGCGCCGAAGCCAGATGCGCGCGAGGACTGCTTGCCGAGATTGGGGTTCCACGACGATACCTGCATCTGGCTCTCGATCAGCGTGTTGGCAAGCACCGCCGCCGTGATGTTCTTGGTCGAGCCGTTGAAATTCTCATCGGACGAGCCGTAGCCGCCCTGGACGCCGACGTAATAGCCGTCCCAGTTGACCCGCGAATTGTTCAGGCCCTCGGTCAGGCCGCCCCGCAGGATCGGAAGGTCGGACAAATCCGCGGCCTGCGCCGCGGAGATCATGCCGCACACCGAAACCGCCACCACCAGGCTACGCATCGCAACGCTCCAATCAACGCTTGACTCTCTGTTCCGATCATCGCGCGTTAACCTTAATCATTCGTTGTCGCAGCGCTCTGCACGGAAATTCTTTCAGCGCGGAGGCGTTCGAACAGCGGGATCAGAAACGCCAAACGGCGCGGGAGGCCCGCGCCGCTTGATTGTTTACAGTGATGAGGACCGCTCGGCTCAGCCCTTGCGGATCAAGGGCGGCATCATCGGGGGCGGCGGAGGCTGGTCGAAATTCCAGCGCACGCCGAGCTTCAGGTCGTGCGAGGTGATGTCCTTGAACTTGAAGACGTTGCCGGTGGTGTTGCCGACATAGTCGGACAGGACGCCGGTCTGCCCTTGACCGAGATCGACGTAGCTGTAGGCCAGCTCCAACACCAAGTTCGGATTCACGTTGTAGGCGAGACCCGCATGGGCCGCCCAAGCGAAATTCCATTTCGAGGAGGTCGGCGCCGTCGCGAAGCTCGTGGTCGTGAACGGCAGGTTGTTGATGCCCGTGTCGGTGAAATTCGAAATCGTCACCCGCGCACCGCCGACACCCGCGCCGATGAACGGCGTCACGCACCACCAGGTGCCGAGATCGACATAGGCGTTGGCGAGCACCAGCCATTCGGACTTGCTGCCGCTGTAATTGTCGATGCCGCTGTAGGGCACGCCGCCCGCTGTTGCATTGAAGCGGTCGGTGGCCTTGAAGTTCGAATTGCCGCGATACTGGCCGGTGACGTCGGCGCGGAACCAGCTGTTGAAGCGATAGCCGACGCCGACACCGTAGATGCCCGCGGTGTCGAACGCCGAGGTCTGGTTGAACGACGTCATCGGCGTGTAGGCGGACTCGCGCGAGTAATGAACGTCCTTGACCTTTTGATTGCTGAAACCGATGTCGCCGCGCAGATACCAGCCACCGAAATCGGCCGCCGGCGGCGGCGCGTAGACCGGAGGAGGCGCGATGGGCATGTCGGCCGCAAAGGCGAGAGTTGAAAACAGAGAGGCCGCTCCGGCGGCGATCAAAGACTTAACGCTACGCATTGGCTTCGTCCCTTTGGCCGGTGAGGCGATCGAGAATCCGGCCCCACATCACAACTGACGACCGTACAATCGCGCCAAATGCTTAAGCGGCGCTTAACCCTAATTATTAAGGTTGATATTTCCTGAGCACACAAGAACCGTTAACGACCGCGCAACACCTCCTAACAATTCGTCATCTCCGTCTCGTCTTCGTAGTAATCATCAACTAATTAGTTCAACTTAAAATTGTCGACGTCGCCTCTCTCCAGACGGAGCGATCGCATATGGCGATCTGCGTTTTGCGCCGTCTGCTCCCACATCGTCGTGGCCGGCCTGTCCCGGCCAGCCCCGTCCTTGTTGCGCTCGGAAGGAACGTCGTGGATGCCCGGGTCAAGCCCGGGCACGACGTAACGGATTGGCAGACTTGCCCGCCGCGATTGGCCGATTTCATCGATGCATCGCCCTGTCCTGGCCCCTGCCCGCTTTACGACGAGCCGCGGATCGCGCCGGCAGACCCGAGCCCACCGCTCTCGCGCGCAGGACGACAAGCTGCCAACAAAACGGCCTGCCATCAGACGATGATGGCAGGCCGCAAAGGCCGAATATGACGGTTGATGATTATGCGGCGGCCGCAGCCGCGTTGCCGACCGCAGCAACGATCTCATCGACGACCTCCTCGACCAGATCGCGGTCGTCACCCTCGCCCATCACGCGGATCACCGGCTCGGTGCCGGAGGAGCGCACGAGCAGTCGGCCATGGCCGTTGAGGCGCTTCTGTCCGGTGTCGATTGCCGACTTCACCTCGTCCGCGTCGAGTGGCTTGCCGCTGCGATAGCGGACGTTCTTGAGGATCTGCGGCAGCGGATCGAAGCGATGGCAGACCTCGGAGACCGGACGGCGCAGCCTCTGCACCGTCGCCAGCACCTGCAGCGCGGCGACGAAGCCGTCCCCCGTGGTCGCGTAGTCCGAGAGAATGATATGGCCCGACTGCTCGCCGCCGAGATTATAGCCGTCGGCCAGCATGCGCTCGAGAACATAGCGGTCGCCGACCGGCGTGCGCACCAGCTCGAGCCCCTGCCCCTGCAGGAAGCGCTCGAGACCGAGATTGGACATGACCGTCGCGACGATGCCGGCGCGCGCCAGGCGGCCGTCCTCCTTCCAGCTCTGCGCGATGACCGCGAGCAGCTGGTCGCCATCGACGATGTGGCCGCGCTCGTCGACCAGGATCACGCGGTCGGCATCGCCGTCGAGCGCGATGCCGATGTCGGCGCGCATTTCCCGTACCTTCCGGCACAGTGCCTCCGGCGAGGTCGAGCCGCATTCCTTGTTGATGTTGAAGCCGTCCGGCTCCACGCCGATCGAGATCACGTCGGCACCGAGCTCCCACAGCGCCTCGGGCACGACCTTGTAGGCCGCACCATTGGCGCAATCGACCACGACGCGCAGGCCGTCGAGCGAGAGGTCGCGCGGCAGGGTGCGTTTGGCGAATTCGATGTAGCGATCATGCACGCCGTCGATGCGGCGGGCGCGGCCGAGGCTCGCGCTCTGCGCCAGCTTCTTGTCGAGCGACTCGTCCAGCAGCTGCTCGATCTGCTTCTCGACATCGTCTGACAGCTTGAAGCCCTGCGGCCCGAACAGCTTGATGCCGTTGTCCTCGAACAGATTGTGCGAGGCCGAGATCATGACGCCGAGATCGGCGCGCATCGACTTGGTGAGCATGGCGACCGCCGGCGTCGGCATCGGGCCGACCAGCAGCACGTCCATGCCGACCGAGGTGAAGCCGGCCACCATCGCGTATTCGATCATGTAGCCGGACAGGCGGGTATCCTTGCCGATCACCACCCGATGGCGATGCTCGCCGCGCTGAAACAGAAGACCTGCGGCCTGCCCGACCTTGAGCGCGAGTTCCGGCGTGATCAGGCCGTTGGCGCGGCCACGAATCCCATCGGTCCCGAAATAGTTACGGCTCATATGACCCCCAGCAACGGCTTCTGGATTTCGTTACCGGCGGGGGCGAATCACATGGCAAGCCCCTCCGGTCAGCCCGCGGGTTATAGTCGCCTTAAAGCTAAGATGGATTCAAAAAATGTGATCAATCATTACCACGAAACCGCCACGGCCGCCGCAAGTCATTGTTAAGGCTAATTTTTCACTCGACCTGACGGCTCCGGAGGGCCCCCCTCGGAGCGCCCCCGCAGCAGGAATGTGCTCGCTCCGGCGGCCCCTGACGTCCTGTTGCGGAACGCTCGCAGTTTGCGTGTCTTGCCCGGACGCCGTGGCGGTTCCCAAGTTGGATTTGGCAGGCGCCGCAAAGATGCTAGATGACTGCCGAGCCCAAGAAACGAGACGTCGGTGGGGAGTCGAAGAGCGCGATGAAACACGTCACCTGCATTGAAGACCTGCGCCTGCTGCACAAGCGCCGCGTGCCCAAAGCCTTCTTCGACTACGCCGATCGGGGCTCCTATGCCGAGGAGACCCTGCGCGCCAACCGCGACGATCTGCAGAAGATCAAATTCCGCCAGCGCATCTTGGTCGACGTGTCCAAGCGCGATCTGTCGACGACGATCCTTGGCGAGCCGTCATCGATGCCGCTGATCCTGGCGCCGGTCGGCCTTCTGGGCATGCAGCACGGCGACGGCGAGATTCACGCCTGCCGCGCCGCCCAGGCCGCCGGCATCCCGTTCACGCAGAGCACAATGTCGATCTGCTCGATCGAGGACATCGCGGGCAGCGTCGAGAAGCCGTTCTGGTTCCAGCTCTACGTCATGAAGGATCGCGGCTTCATCAAGGCCCTGGTCGAGCGCGCGATCGCTGCGAAGTGCAGCGCACTATGTCTGACCGTCGACCTGCAGGTAATCGGCCAGCGCCACCAGGACATCAAGAACGGCATGAGCGTGCCGCCGGAATGGACGCTGTCGAAGCTGTTCGACTTCGCCACCAAGCCGGCCTGGGTGCAGGGTGTGCTGCAGGGCAAGCGCCGCACCTTCGGCAACATCGCCGGCCACGTGAAGAACACCGAGGATCTCACCAAGCTCTCGGCCTGGACCGCAGCGCAGTTCGACACCTCGCTGAACTGGAAGGATGTCGACTGGATCCGCTCGATCTGGCCGGGCAAGCTGATCATCAAGGGCATCCACGACATCGAGGACGCGAAGCTCGCGGCCGCGACCGGCGCGCAGGCGCTTGTCGTCTCCAACCATGGCGGCCGCCAGCTCGACGGCGCACCGTCCTCGATCCACGTGCTACCCGGCATTGCGGAAGCGGTCGGCGACAAGATCGAGATCATGTTCGACGGCGGCATCCGCTCGGGCCAGGACGTGATGCGCGCGCTCGCGCTCGGCGCCAAGTCGTGCATGCTCGGCCGCGCCTATGCCTACGGCCTCGGCGCCGGCGGCCAGGCCGGCGTCGCCAAGGCGATCGACATCATCCGCAACGAGCTGCTGACGACGATGGGCCTGTGCGGCATCAACACGGTGGCCGAGATCGACCGGAAGGTGCTGGCGGATTGATCGACACTTAACCGGTTGGGACAAAGCATGACGCTGGTCTCACACCGTGATGATCCGAAGCGCTTGCCAAGCAAAAGCTGTCGTCCCTGCGAACGCAGGGACCCATAGCCACCGCTGTCAGTTATTTCGGGCGGTCGCGCCACTGCATGGTGCGTTTGGGCATCTGCTCAGACTAAGACACCCTGGCGTGCCCCGACACTCCGTCCTGGGGTTATGGGTCCCTGCGTTCGCAGGGACGACACCTTTTGTCAGGATGCGGCATACGCTCCAGATGAGCTGGGTCACATCGGCGGCGTCAGCCCATCGCGGCCGACGCTGACGCGGCTGGTCTCGAGCGAGCCATCGGGTAACTGCTTGACGGTGGCCATCACCTTCGCGCCGGCCGTCAGCTCGGACTTGTCGCCGGGCACGAAGGTCACGATCGGCGTGTCCGGCGCGATGTCGACCCGCTTCTCGCCGCCCTTGTATTTGACGAGCAGCGAGTGACCGTCGGTCGAGACCGAGCTTTCGGATACGGTGGCGTTGGTCATGCTCGAATTCGGCTTCAGGTCCCACGACCGCGAGCCTTCGCCCGTGCCGCGCATGTCCTCGGGAAAGATGTGGATCTCGACCGCCTTCGGCGCGCCGTCCGGGCCGGGCACCGTGGTGGCGCCGATGAACGAGCCCAGCTTGATGTCGGAAAGCTGCGCCTTGACGACACCCGAAACGCGCAGATCACCGGCCATGCGCAGCTTGAAGATCTCGCCGCTGCGGGCTTTCACCGTCATCATGTCGGCGTCGACGCTTTCGATGGCGCCGCGCACGCGCGTCGGCACCGGCACCTGCTGGGCAATGGCGAGCGCGGATACAGCCGCAACCATGGCGAGTGAAGCGACGGAACGGATCAGGACGAGACGAGCGGACATGCAGGGCTCCGAGGGCGAGAGAAGATCATCCGCGTCCAATGCGGGGCTACGCGGACGCTCGATCAATGAGACGCCGACCATCTGCGCTTATTCCGCGTTCAAGCCCTTGTGAGATCGGCCTCGACCAGCGCGCGCAACTCGGGCGTGACCTGCGGACGGCGGCCGAACCACAATTCGAAGCCACGCACGGCCTGGTGCAGCAGCATGCCGAGCCCATCGGCAGTGCGCAGCCCCCTCGCCCGCGCCGCCGCGAGCAACTGCGTCTCCAGCGGCACGTAGACGATGTCGGCGACGACAGCCTGCTGCGGCAACAGCTCGACGTCGAGCTCGAGCGGCGGCTGGCCGTGCATGCCGAGCGAGGTGGTGTTCACGAACAGGCCCGCGCGCGGCAGCAGCGCGCCGACGCGGTCCCAGCCTTCGGCAACGACATGGCTGCCGAACTGATCAGCCAGGGCTTGTGCGCGCGCCGCGGTGCGATTGATGACGTGGACGCGGCCGATGCCGCGCTCGAGCAGGCCGAACACGACGGCCCGCGCCGAGCCGCCGGAGCCAAGCACCAGCGCCTCGTCGGTGCGGTCCCAGCCTGGGGCGGCGGCATCCAGATTGCCGATGAAGCCTTCGACGTCGGTGTTGGTGGCCCGCAGGATGCGGTCCTCGTACCAGAGCGTGTTGGCCGCGCCGACGGCGCGGGCACGCGCGTCCGGCTCGCTCAGCTCCAGCACGCGCTCCTTGTGCGGGATCGTGACGTTGGCGCCGACGAAGCCGCGACGGTCGAGATGCATGACGAAGTCCGCCAGCTCTTCCGGCGGCACCGCCTCGATGGTGTAGCCGCCGGCAATGCCAAGCTCGTGCAGCCAATGATGATGGATCAAAGGCGAGCGCGAATGCGCGGCAGGCCAGCCGATCAGGCACGCAGCGCGGGGTTTGGCGGCGAGGGTCATGGCCGTGACATCGGACAAGCCCCGGCTGGAGTCAATGCTGGGGCTCGGCAGTCGCCCCCCGGGAAAGCGCCGCAGCGGCCGAGAGGCGCCATGGCCCCAACGGCGACGCGGCGTTAAGGTCGCGTGTCAGCTCGCGGCGAGCCCATCGGCGACGTCCGCCGGCGCCGTCTCCTTGCCCTTGATGTCGGCCACGGCGCGCTCGATTGTCTCGCGATAGCGCACCAGCGGCGGCCGCACGCCGTGGGTCAGCAGCGCCCGGCGCACGGTCGGCGACGCGCCCGTGATGAACAGGCGGATGCCCTGGCGCCTGGCCTTGGCGGCGACGCGGCTCATGGCGTTGGCGGCCGTCGAATCCAGGAACGGCACGGCGGCGAAGTCGACCACGAAGGCTTTGCGGCGGTCGGCGATCGAGTCGAGCACGGTGCCAACGGTCGAGGCGGCGCCGAAGAAGAACGCCCCGGTGATGCGATAGACCAGCACGTCCTTGTCGGTGCTGAGCTTGGGATTGTAGGGCACCCGCGCGCCGTCCTCGAAATCCGCACGGTCCTGCGCGACCAGCGGCGTGCTGTCCTCGACGCCGGTCATCTGCGCCATGCGGTTGATGAACAGCACGGCGCCGAGCGCAAAGCCGACCAGGATGCCCTCGGTGAGATCGCGGAAGACCGTCAGCCCGAAGGTCGCGAGCAACACCGTGGCATCGCCCCAGGACGATCGGATCAGGGTGGCGAACTCGTGCTTCTCGGCCATGTTCCAGGCCACCACCACCAGCACCGCGGCGAGCGCCGACAGCGGGATGTAGCTCGCGAGCGGAGCCGCGATCAGCATGAACACCAGCAGGAACAGCGAATGCAGCATGCCCGACACCGGCCCGCGTGCGCCGGCGCGAACGTTGGTGGCGGTGCGCGCGATGGTGCCGGTGACGCAGATGCCGCCGAACAGCGCCGAGCCGACATTGGCAAAGCCCTGCGCCACCAGCTCGCAGTTCGAGCGATGGCGACGGCCGGTCATGCCGTCGGCGACGACGGCCGACAGCAGCGATTCGATGGCGCCGAGCAGTGCGAAGGCGATCGCGTCGGGGAACACCGCCTGGACCTTGGCGAGCGAGAACGCCGGCAACGCCGGCGCCGGCAGCTCGCGCGGGATACCGCCGAATTTCGTCCCAATGGTCTCGACCGGAAGCTGCAGCGCGAAGGTGATGATGGCCGCGACCACGACCGCGATCAGGATGCCGGGCCAGGTCGGCCGCAGATGCTTGAGGCCGATGATGATCGCGATCGACAGCGCGGCCGTCACGACCGCAGACATGCTCGCGGTCGGCGCGCCATGCGCGAGCGCCGTGAGCTTCGGAAGCAGCTCGCCCGGCTCCTTGCCCGCAAGCGTGATACCGAACAGATCCTTCAGCTGGCTGGCAAAGATGATGACGGCGATGCCCGCGGTGAAGCCGACCGTGACCGGATAGGGAATGAACTTGATGTAGGTGCCGAGCCGCAAATATCCTGCGATCACCAGGATCACGCCGGACATCATCGTCGCGATCAGCAGGCCATCGAGACCCTGGCGATCGACCGTCGCAGCGACCAGCACGATGAAGGCACCCGCGGGACCGCCGATCTGAAAGCGGCTGCCGCCGAGCAGCGAGACCAGGAAGCCGCCGATCACGGCGGTGTAGAGACCACGCCCCGGCGAGACACCGGAGGCGATCGCGATCGCCATCGACAGCGGCAGCGCCACGATCGCCACGGTCAGGCCCGCCAGCGCGTCGGCGCGAAAGTCGCTGAGGCCGTAGCCCTCGCGCAAGACCGTCAGGAGTTTGGGGGAATAAAGCTCGGCGAAGGTCGGCTCATGATGTCCGACCCGCCCGTGCGAACGGTGTTCGTTTGCGATGCTCATGCCCATCACGCTCCCGTCGCCTCATCGGGCCGCGGCGCAGCCGACGATGCGTCCCACACGAAGCGCCCAGGGGCCCCGTGCCGCGCGATGAGCCTAGCTCGCGTCATCGCGCACAATGTCAGTTTGACGGCCCATGCGGCGGGGCGGCCCCGGTTCCTTCAGGCGAACACCACGCCCGCCATTCTCGCTGCGGGAATGCTCACCGATCAGATCCACGCCCGCACGATTGAGCGCATCGACGACCTTGGTCAGCGAGTCCACCACGCCGCGGACGTTGCCCGTGGAGGCTTCCATCCGCTGGATCGTCGGCAGCGACACGCCGGCCAGCTCGGCCAAGGTTCTCTGATCTATCCCGAGCAGCGCACGGGCTGCTCGCATCTGGAACGACGTGATCACGATGGCCTCACGTAGCAGACACCATAAATGATGTCTGAGACAAAGACAATGATGTAAAATACATCATAAATTGCTTTCGGAGGCAAGCTGGAACCCAGCCCTCGTCCTCTGTTCCCTGCGCGCCCGAGCAAGGTCCCGACGCGATCCGGCCCGCCATCCCGAGAGAGGATGACGGGCCGGTGCTGCTCGGCGCGGAGCGTTCGGCTCAGGCGGCGTCGCGGTGGGAGGCGATGATGTGGTCGGCGGCGCGGCCCGTCACCTCGGCCATGTGGTCGAACTGGCGGGTGAAGCTGCCGGCGCCGGCCGTGGCCGAGCGCAATTCGACGATCAGCTCGCCGATCTCGGCCTCCGGCATCATCGCGCGGACGCAATCCCAGCCCGGCCAGCCGTCGCGGGTGTCGAACGACAGGATCTGGCCGCGCCGCGCCGACAGGATCGCGTTGATCCTGGCGGTCGCTTCCGTGGGGCAGACGATCTCAACGGTGTGAATCGGCTCCAGCAGCACCGGCTGGCATTGCGGCAGCCCCTCGCCGACGCCGACCCGCGCCGCGGTGCGGAACGCGAGGTCGGACGAATCCACGCTGTGATAGGAGCCGTCGGTCAGCGTGACCTCGACGTCGATCACGGGGAAGCCCAGGGGGCCGCGGGCCATTGCGTCGACAACGCCCTCCTCCACCGCCGGGATGTAGTTGCGCGGCACCGCGCCGCCGACCACCTTCTCGGCAAAGCGGAAGCCTTCGCCGCGCGGCAGCGGCCTGATGTCGAGCACGACGTCGCCGAACTGGCCGTGACCGCCGGACTGCTTCTTGTGGCGGCCGCGCTGCGTGATCGGCTTGCGGATGGTCTCCTGATAGCCGATCGCAGGCTGATGCGATTTCACGTTGACGCCGAAACGGTCGCGCAACCGCTCCAGCGCGACGCGCAGATGCATCTCGCCCTGCCCCCACAGCACCGTGTCGTGGGTGCGCGGGTTCTGTACCATCGTCAGCGATGGATCCTCCTCGTGGAGCCGCTGCAAGGCCTGGCCGAGCTTGACGTCGTCCTTGCGGTCCACGGCGGCGATCGAGAGCGCCAGCACGGGTGGACACGCCTCGACCTTTGCCAGCGGCAGCGGCGCCGTCTTGCCGGTCGCAACCGTATCTCCGGTCTTGACCGCATCGAGCTTGCCGAGCGCGACCGTGTCGCCGGCTTCGGCGCCCGCGCGCTTGCTGTCATAGGCGCCGGTCGCAGCCAGGATGCCGGACACGCGCGCCGCCTCGCCCGAAGCGGCATGCAGCGTCGCGCCGTCGTCGAGATGGCCCGACAGCAGGCGCGTCAATGACAGCTTGCCGCCATGCTGCAGGTGCAACGTCTTGAAGACGTAGCCGAGCGCCTCCTTCGCGTCCTTCACGCCCAGCCGCTGCGCGGTCTCGGCGATTCCGGGCGCCTCGTGGCGCAGCGCCTTCATCAGCCTCAGCACGCCGTTCTCGCGCAGCGCCGAGCCGAGCAGCACCGGGCAGATCAGCCCCTCGCGCAATTCGCGCGCGAGATCGTCGAACACGGCGTCGCGCGGCGGCGGGATGTCCTCCAGCAGTTGCTCCATGAGCGCGTCATCGTGATCGGCGAGCTTCTCCAGCATCGAGAAGCGCGCCTCCTTCTCGCGGTCGAGATCGCCGCCTTCGAGCCCAACGACTTCCGACGCCTTGTGCTCGCGATAGATGAAGGCGCGCTCCAGCGCGAGGTCGACGAAGCCCTCGATCAGCTCGCCGTTCCAGATCGGAATCTGGCGCAGCACCAGCGGCACGCGCGAGGCCGGCTGCAATGTGGCAAGCGTCTCCCTGATGCGCGCATTGGCGCGGTCGATCTTGTTGAGGAACAGGAAGCGCGGGATGCGCAGCTCCTCGAGCTCGCGCAGGATGATCTGCAATTGCGGCAGCTTCTTCTCGTCGGCCTCGCAGACCACGATGGCGGCATCGACCGCCGGCAGCGCCGCGCGCATGTCGTGGATGAATTCGACCGAGCCGGGACAATCGAGGAAGGTGTAGCTGTCGCCCATGAAGGTCGTAGTCGCCGCCGTCATGGCGACGCTCATCTTGTGCTGACGCGCCTCCGGGCTGGCATCGCCGACGGATGTGCCGGCGTCGACGCTGCCCGCGCGTGGGATCACGCCCGTCCGCGCCAGGATCGCCTCCAACAGAGTGGTTTTACCGCTTTGGAAAGGGCCCACCAGCGCAATGCACCGTGGACCGCGGGGACTTCTCAGGTCTTGTCCCATTCGCCGCCTCCTCGTTGTGGAGCTCGGCCCTTGATTGGGTCGGCAAAGCCGAATGCTCTGCCTCGGCTGCCGCTTTGGCAAGCAGGTGGCCTGCGAAAAACGTCGCTGCAGTGCGGGGAGCACGCCGCCTTCCCGCACGATGGCGGGAAGAGCGGCTATTCACGGCAAAGGGAAGATCACCGACCCGGGCGCAATTCGAGGCTTTGCAGCCCCGCCGAGACGCTGAGGCCGACCTGGCCCTGGACGCTGAGTGGCTGCAGCGCGATCGAGTTGGCGGAGCCGCCGACCAGCACGTTGCCGCCAAGGCCGACGCCGACGGCGGCCGAGCCCTGTGCGCCGGCATAGTCGCCGGAGAGATCGCCCGGCCCGAGCCGTGCAACCGGGGCATAGACCACCCAGGCCAGCAGCGATTCCTGGGTGATGCCGAGATCGAGGCCGACCTTGCGGATGGTCGCGACGTAACGATCCTCCGGCAGCCCGTCGGCGCGCAGCACGCAGCCGAGATGGGTGACCGAGCCGACGATGAAGCCGACGCTGGCGCCACCGCGGCATTCGAGGACGCCGACCCGCACGCGATCTTGCGCCTGGGCAGCGCCGCCGGTGCAGAGGACGACCGCAGCAGCGAGCCCGGCGAGGATGGTCGAGCGCATGAATAAAAACTCCGGCTGAAATGAACGTGTGATGCAGACCCGTCGATCGGACTGACGATCACGGGGCATCACATCTATGCCACAAGCCTTACAGTCGCACCAGATTCGCCGCGCCGTCAGCACGCGCCATCGCGCCGGCCATTGCGACGCGTTCGCCCGAACGCTTCCGCGGCTCAGCGATAGAAGCGCGAGAAATAGGACGATGAACGGCTCGGGCTCGGGTGGATCGGCAGCAGCGGCACCAGCTCGACCTCGGTGATTCCGGCAGCGATGTTCAGGCCGGTCTGCCCCTGCAGGCTGATCGGCTGCAGGGCGGCGGCGCGATCGGTGTCGCGCACCAGGAAGCTGCCGCCGAAGCCGACCAGAGCCGCAGCGTTGGCGGACAATCCACCGTAGCGCCCGCGCAGCTCGCTGCGGCCGAAATCGTTGACCGGTGCGCTGACCGCCCACGCCATCCTGGTCTCATCCGTCAGCCCGACATCGAGGCCGTAGCGCCGGACCTTGGCGACATAGCGCTCCGGCTGGCGGCCCTGGCTGCGAAACACGCAGCGGAGGCGTGACTGGGACATCACGAGCTTGCCGGAAGTCTTTCGTCCCGCGCACTCGAGCACACCGGCGCGCATGGGGCGATTTGCGTGGGCTTGCGCGAATGGAGCAACCGACACAAGCAACATGATCGACAGCAGAAGCAGCCGCATCGAACTCCAACCCTACGCCACCAGACTTATCGACCGACAAGAGAAAGGCGCCATGTTCAAAACATGGCGCCTTTCGGCCTGGAACTTGGCTTCTGGAGTTTCGAGACGGATGTTGCCCGATTACCTCAGATTGCCGCAGAAGCGCTGGATGCGCTTGCAGGCATCCTCGAGATCGGAGGTCTTGGTCGCGTAGGAGATACGGAACGCCGGGCCGAGGCCGAACGCCGAGCCGTGCACCACCGCGACGCCCTCGGTCTCCAGGAGCTCGGTGACGAAGGCCTCGTCGTTGTCGATCACCTTGCCCGACGGCGCAGTCTTGCCGATCGTGCCGGCGCAGGACGGATAGACGTAGAACGCGCCTTCCGGCCGCGGGCATTCGATGCCGCTCGCCTGGTTCAGCATCGAGACCACAAGGTCGCGGCGCTCCTTGAACACCTTGTTGTTCGCGGGAATGAAGTCCTGCGGACCGTTCAAGGCTTCCACCGCCGCCCATTGCGCGATCGAGCACGGGTTCGAGGTCGACTGCGACTGGATCGTCGCCATCGCCTTGATCAGGTGCGCCGGACCACCGGCATAGCCGATGCGCCAGCCGGTCATGCAATAGGCCTTGGAGACACCGTTCACGGTCAGCGTGCGGTCGTACAGCGACGGCTCGACCTGCGCCGGCGTGGTGAACACGAAGTCGTCATAGACGAGGTGCTCGTACATGTCGTCGGTCATGATCCAGACATGCGGATGCTTGACCAGCACCTCGGTGAGCGCCTTCAGCTCGGCCTTGGTATAGGCCGCGCCGGTCGGATTCGACGGCGAGCACAGGATCAGCCACTTGGTCTTCGGCGTGATCGCCTTCTCCAACGCCTCCGGCTGCAGCTTGAAGCCATGCGCCGCGGTGCAGACCACCGGCACCGGCTCGCCGCCGGCGAGCGCCACCATCTCCGGATAGCTGACCCAATACGGCGCCGGGATGATCACCTGGTCGCCGGGATTGATGGTCGCCATCAGCGCATTGTACAGCACCTGCTTGCCGCCGACGCCGACGATCACCTGGTTCGGCTTATAGGTGAGGCCGTTCTCGCGCTGGAACTTGCCGATGATGGCTTCCTTCAGCTCGGGGATGCCGTCGACCGCGGTGTACTTGGTCTTGCCGGCCCGGATCGCCTGGATCGCAGCTTCCTTGATATTGTCCGGGGTGTCGAAATCCGGCTCGCCGGCGCCGAGGCCGATGACGTTGCGGCCCGCCGCTTTGAGGACGCGCGCTTTATCCGTGACCGCGATGGTCGCGGACGGCTTCACACGGTCGAGCGCAGCGGCGAGAAAGGACATCATCAGCTCCTATGCAGGCGTCGTGGATCACCCCCTCGGGGCCACGACCAGTCATGTCAGGGAAACGCCCATTTGTAGGGCCCCCAGCGCTGCATCGCAAGAAGCTTGGGCACATGGCTCCCAAGACTTTAGGGAACGTTAAAGCCGCCCCGCTAGCGTGGGCCCACGATTGTCCAGAGTCTCAGGCCGAAATGACCACTATCGGGTGCGCCCTGCGATCCGGCGACTGGCTCACGGCCACGCGGATCAAGTCCTACAGCTGGATTCTGCTCGCGTTCACGATCGCTGCGATCGTGGGCTGGGTCGCGCTGTCCGACGGGCTGATCGACCGCAACGGCAAGCCGATCGGGACCGACTTCTCCAACGTCTATGCGGCAGGCGTGCTGACCCTTCACGGCAAGGCGGCCGATGCCTACGATCCGCCGCTGCAGCATGCGATGGAAAAGGCCGTGTTCGACGGCCGCGACGTGCCGTTCTTCGGCTGGCACTACCCGCCCTTCTTCTTCGCGATCGCCGCCATCACCGCCCTGCTGCCCTATGCCGGAGGGCTCGCGCTCTGGGTCGTGTCGAGCCTGCTCGCATACCTCGCGGTCATGCGCGCGATCCTGCCGCGTTCCGAGACCCTGCTGGTGGCGACCGCCTTTCCCGCCGTGTTCGTCAACATCGGTCACGGCCAGAACGCGTTCTTCACCGCGGCGCTGCTCGGCGGCGCGCTGTTGCTGATGGAGCGCGACCGGCCGTGGGCGGCCGGCATCCTGATCGGCCTGCTCGCCTACAAGCCGCAATTCGGCGTCCTCATTCCCGTGGCGCTGCTCGCAGGCACGCGCTGGCCGACGATCGCTGCTGCAGCCGCCACGGTGGCCGCGCTGATCGCGATCAGCTTCGCCGCGCTCGGCAACGAGGTCTGGCACGCCTTCTTCCAGTCCATGACTTTCACACAGAGCGTCGTGCTCGAGCAAGGCGGCACCGGGTGGGAGAAGATCCAGTCGGTATTCTCCGCCGCGCGCCATTGGGGCGCCGATGTCAGGTCCGCCTATGCGCTGCAAAGCCTGCTGGCGCTGTCGCTCGCGGCCGGACTTGCCTGGCTGTGGCAGAGCGAGGCTGCGTTCGATCTCAAGGCTTCGGCACTGGCGAGCGCGAGCCTGCTGGCGACGCCCTACGTGCTCGACTACGACCTCGTGGTCGTTGCGGTTGCGATCATTTTCTTCGTCCGGCACGGCCTCGCGAACGGCTTTCGCGACTACGAGCTCAGCGTGCTCGCGGCCGCCTGGATCGTGCCGCTACTCTCGCGCAGCGTCGCCGGGCTGACGACGATACCGCTGGGCCTCATCATTCTGATGGCCCTGTTCGCGCTGACCCTGCGCCGCGCACTCACCGATCGCGCCGTCGAGATCGGTGGACACGCGCGCATCGCACAAGCGTGATCTCGATTGTTTGAATCTATTGGAAAGTTGTTATTCGAGAGTGCAGTGCAGTAGCGCATTTCGACTTTTTCCATCCGCCGGCACTTGCAGCCTGCGCTCATCGGCATCATTGTCTGGCCGCATTGCGGGACGATCTGGCGTCCGGATGCGCGATGCGTCCAACCCTTGATTCCTCGAACTCGAAATCGGCCGGATGTACAAGCTCTATTCGATGCAGCGGTCAGGCAACAGCTACAAGGTCCGCCTTGCGCTTGCGCTTCTGAACGCGCCCTATCAGGCGATCGAGATCGACATTCTGCGCGGCGAGAGCCGCACGCCGGATTTTCTCGCCAAGAATCCGAGCGGCCAGGTGCCGCTGCTGGAAGTCGGCGAGGACCGCTTCATCGCCGAATCGAACGCGATCCTCTGGTATGTCGCCGGCGGCACGCCGCTGGTGCCGGAGCAGCGCATCGAGCGCGCCGAAGCGCTGCAGTGGATGTTCTTCGAGCAGCATGCGCTCGAGCCGAACATCGGCGCCGCCTATTTCTGGCTGCTCCTGGTCAAGGGCGGGCGCGACCTTCAGACCCATGCGCTGGAGGACTGGATGGAGCGCGGCTATGCCGCGCTCCAGGTGATGGAGAATCATCTCAAGAGCAACGATTACTTTGCCGCGAAACAGCTTACGGTCGCCGACATCGCGCTCTACGGCTACACGCACGTCGCCGATCGCTGCGACTTCGATCTGTCGACCTTCCCGAAGATCCGCAACTGGCTGCGCCGCGTCGAACAGACACCCGGTTTCGTCGCGATGGATTGGCAGCCGGCACTGATCGATTCAGCCGGCATCGCCGCCGACTACGGGTGACATGCTCACCGTAAAACTACCGACCGCCCGTAGAACAGCGGGGAAAATACACGTTTAGGCGGGAACAAATACCACGAGCGCCATGTTCTTGCCTTTTTTGCTGATTTGCCGCCGCAATCCTGCCCAGCGCTACCTTAGAATTTACCTCTGCGAGTGATTCGCTCGCGGATGTATGGGTAAGGGATTTCGACTTCATGTCCCGGTGGCGTTGTGCTTCCGTTCCGAAGTTCAGTTGGGTCCGCGGCCGCGCGTCGCCGCAGGAGTCGAACCACCGTAGAGGGCTCCGCACGCCCGTCAGCGGCTTTCACGGCCACGCAACGCTCACCCTTTCGCCCGGCCTGACCACCGCCGTGGTCGCAACGATCGCGGCCAGCACGCTCTCATTGGGTGTCAGCGTCACCATTGCGGTGGTGTCGATTCGCGCCCTCTTGTCGATGCCCGCTTAGCAGGAAGCCATTTTGACAACCCTTCGCGGTTTTCGCGACAACAGGCGATGATTGTCTCGCACACAAAATGGCGATGAAATCAACGGTCGTAATCGTTGCCGTGACCCTGGCACTCGCGATCCTGCTGGCGGCGTCACTGCTGATCCTGATCGAGCGACGGGGCGAGCTCTCGCTCTCGCCGCTGACCGAGGAGGATCGGTCGGTCTACGTCGAGCTGATGCGGCCGCCCACCGCCGAACCGGTGCTGCCCATCCCTGATTGATCGCGAACACGGCTGCGCGTATCGAAGGTCCGTCGAGATTTTCAAACGGACGACGAATCCTTCATGCACGAAGCACTCACTGTGCGCGCCATCGCGCGCGACGACCATGATCGCTGGCTGCCGCTCTGGGACGGCTACAACGCCTTCTACGGCCGTTCCGGGCCGACGGCGCTGCCGGCCGAGGTGACCGCGATGACATGGTCGCGCTTCTTCGATGCCAACGAGCCGGTGCATGCCCTGGTCGCCGAGAGCGGTGGCGAGCTGATCGGCTTGGCGCATTACCTGTTTCATCGCGCCACCACCACGATCGGTCCGCTTTGCTATCTCAACGACCTGTTCACGAGCGAGGCCGCCCGCGGCAAGGGCGTCGGCCGGGCGCTGATCGAGGCGGTCTACCGCGAAGCGCGGCAGGCTGGTGCGCCGCGGGTCTATTGGCAGACGCACGAGACCAACACCACGGCACAGGCGCTCTACGACAAGATCGCCGAGCGCTCGGGCTTCATCGTCTACCGCAAGGCGCTGTGAACGGGCGGTGTCACGCCGCCGTCACGGGGCCGGCCTACGCTCCATCGAGCGCCTGATCATCCCCCCGTCACCGGTCACGCGTTTCAGCGGTCCCCGTCAGTCGCCGTCTCTGACCGGGGCCGCATTTTTTTGTCGGGCCTGGTCGTTGGACGTGGCGCGTCTCACGCCACGTTCGTCGTCGTGTCCTGCTGCTCCAATGGTGCCAGCTGAGAAGCCTTCGCCTGCGCGGCTTCGATGCACATTCTGACAGCCTCGCCCATGCTCGCCGCGACCAGATCGGCCTTGGTGGCTTCTTGCAGCACCTTCGCGGCCTCCTGATCGACGTCGGCCGCGCAGCAGACCAACATCACTTTTGCTCTGGGGAGCCGTCGCTTCAAGCGACGAACGGAGTAGCGCATATGTGCGACGCCGGAATTGCCGATATAGATCAGGCAGGCAATCGCGACACCTGCGGGCTCGAGCTTGATGACGTTCGCCGTCGAGAGCGCCTCCGCTCCTGAGACCTTCGCGCCCAGCCCGTGCGCCGACGACAGTTGCGCGAGAATCACCGCCGCCGCTTCGTCGATCGGGGTTCGCCCCGCCACGCACAGGACCGGCTGCTCGCTCCGCCATCCTTCGGCGAGATTGTCCTTGCTGAGGATGGGTATCGTGTCGATGGCCCCACTGCTGGCCGAGCTGTCGACGGCCGATGCCGCCTCCGGATCGCTGGTGGTCTCGCGTTTCGCCAGCGGACCATCATTCTGATCGGAAAGATCGGCGGTCAACTCGGCGACGGCGTCACGGATCGTTGCAAGGCGATCATAGGCGAGCGCCCCTCGGTCGGCGTCGGCTTGGGCCAATTGCAGCCCCTTCACCGCGACCTCGTCGCAATAGGCAATCAACGAGCGCTCCTTCAAGAACTCCTCTGCCTTCTCGGCCGCTTCCGTCGGATCGTTCGCAAGCATGCGCTGGTAGAAGATCTCGGGAGGAGACAGCGCTGGACGATCACCGAACATGACGTCGAGGAACTCCAGGCGCTCCACATGTCGTCCGATGACGACCAGGCAGACCGTCAGCGGCGTCGCGAGCACCAACCCGATCGGGCCCCACAGCGCGGTCCAGAACGCGGCTGAAACGACCACCGCCACAGGGGACAGGCCCGTGCTGCGCCCATAGACCATCGGTTCGATGACGTGGCCGAGCAACGGCTCGACCACGAGAAACAGGGCCAGCGTCCAAATCAGCATCGACCAGCCAGGGTCCACCGCTGCCGCCAGAGCAAGCGGAAACGCCGCGGCGATGACGGCGCCGATATAGGGCACGAACCGAAGCGCTGCGGCGAGGATTCCCCAAAGGAGGGCGCTGGGGATGCCGATGAACCACAAGCCGACGCCGATCACGACGCCGAACCCGCCGTTCAGGGCGAGCTGGGTGAGGAACAGCCGGCTGAGCCTGTAAGCCGCATCATCGAGTGCCGCCGTGGTGCGCTGCAGGTCCGATGAGCCCGCAAGGCGGATGAGCCGATTCCGCAGGTCCTCGCGTTGAAGCAATATGAAGATCACGAAGATGATGATGATGCCGGTCGTCGCCAGCGGATGAATGAGCGGCGAAATCAGCGTGCGAAGACTGTCCAGCGCTCCAGGATCGGGCTGCCGGACCTCCACCGGGATCGGGGTCACAGGGACTGAGGAATTCGTTCGCAGTCCGCTCGGCGGCCGAGCCGCTTCCGGCTCTTTCGGTTTGTCGAGTTCCTTGCCCAGATCCTTGAGCATGTCCGATGCACGCTCGAGCGTCCCTCTCCCGGCTTTGGTGTCGCGGAACGACTGGATCTTGTTGCTCATCGTCGATTGATAGTTCGGCAACTCACTGGCAAGCTGGGTGAGCTGGGTGGCGAGCAGGCTGCCCAGCGTAAAGATCACGACGAACGCGAGAACGACCACGCTGACGACGGCCAGTCCGCGCGGGGCACGAAGCCGCTGCAGTTGCGCGACCAACGGCGCCAATACGAAGCTGAGCAGGATGGCCAGGGCCACGGGCACCAGGATGTCACGACCGAAATACAGCAGCGCGATGATGATGACCGCAAAAATGGCGACGGCCAGCGCGCTGATCAGCCCGAGAACTTCCTCCGGGGTGCGGACCTTGAGCGGCTGTCTGATGATCATCGAATCTCTCTGCGAACGAGGAAGGGCGGCGCACGTCGCTCATGCGGTCAGGCTGTCAACGTCGACGAAGGCGGCGCGCTGCAACGGAGGGAAGCTTCTGACGATGTCGCCGGCGCCGGTGGTCATATGCCGAAAGGTTCGTCTCGATCCGAGCAACCATCCCGGCCTTCGCTAGAACAGAACGACCGAGGGCGCTGGCCGGCGCTGCCCGCCCTGCCGGACATTCGGCTTCCTGTTTCAGACACGCGATAACAGCCTCGTGAGGCTCCAGTTCCCGAGAGCGCCTGACGTCGCCTGCGCGTCTGCCGACGGCTACGACTGCTCAGCTTCGGCGCGCCGTCGCACCTGCTCGAATCAGCCGGACCTTCGCTATGGCGTTGTCCTTGTTGACGCCAGCAGGCCCGGCGGACCGGCTGGCCCGGCGCGAGCAGCTTGCGATGGCGCACGACCGGCGGCCGTCCGGGTCCTGTCGGCCGCCGCGTCGCTTCAGCGCAAAACGAGCGTTCGCTCGGCCGTGCTCAGCCAAGACGAGTCGCGGAGACGGATCGCAATGGTGGGCTTTGTCCTTGTCCTACGTCTTGCTGCCCACCGTTTGGCGGACCTCGAACCCCTCGAACTGCGGCGGGCCGAGATAGTGCACCTTGGTGTCGCCGGCCCGCTGGTGCGCGGCGCGGAATGCTTCGGACTTGGTCCAGTCCTCGAACGTCGTCTTCGACGCCCAGATCGTATGCGAGGCGTAGAGCGTATGGTCCTCGGCTTCCGGTCCCTTCAACAGGTGAAACTCGACGAAGCCCGGCACCTTGTCGAGATGGCTGTCGCGCGACAGCCAGACCTGCTCGAAGGCGGCCTCCGAGCCCTTGGCGACGCGAAAACGATTCATGGCGATGAACATGCTGATCTCCTGAGGGATGAATGCCGCAGGTCGAGGAGTAGCAGACTTCGCGGTGCAATGCGCCTGCGACGACGGCCGCTGATGCCGCAATGTGAAAGGCTTCAGGACGCCTGATCAGGAAATGGCGCAAGCGAGCCTTACGCTACGAGCCCCTTGATCGGCTTCACGGCCGCGCTGTCCGGAAACACCGCGCCGCCAAGCGCGTGCTCGCCGATGCCGAGATGATCGGCGAGTACGCCCTTGAACACCGCGCGAAGATCCGTCGTCGGCGCAAGATCGCGTCCCTGGTAGAGGCTCGCCATCTTCAGCGTCGGCCAGTCGGCGATCACCCGTCCGCCCTTCACCGCACCGCCGGCAAGCAGCGCAATCGTCCCGGTCCCATGATCGGTCCCCTGGGTGCCGTTGATCTTTGCCGTGCGCCCGAACTCGGTTGCGACCACCACGACCGTATCGCGCCAGCACGGGCCAAGCCCGCTTTCGAACTCGGCGAGCGCACCGTCGAGACCCGACAAGAGCTGCGCCAGCCGACCGACCGCACCCCCTTCATTGGCATGCGTGTCCCAACCGTCGAACGCCAGCGCGGCGATGCGCGGACCATCCTCCGCGGCGATCAGCTTCGCCGCGCCGCGCGCGACCTGGCGCATCGCCGCGATCTGGTTGCCGCCCGGCTTCGGCTTCATGTCGTCACCGACCGCGACCTTCTCGAGCTTGAGCCCTTGCGACAATGCAGCCGCCAACGCGGGATCGCGATGCGCATAGAGGTCGACCAGCCGCATCGCGGTGTCGTCATCGGCCTGCGGCACCGTCACCGGCGCCCAACCGACGGTGGGCGCTGCGCCGCGCAGCACCAGCGGCGCCGTCGGACCGACCGCGAGCGCGCCCGCGACGCGGGGGCCGCGCGGCAGAGCCTCGACTGCGCGGTTCAGCCAGCCCGATTGCACGCGGCCAGGACCGGCGAAGCCGCTTTCGAGCACGTCCTGACCATCGAAATGCGAGCGCTCGCGATACGGTGTCGCGACCGCGTGAATCACGGCAGCCTGCTTGTCGCGATACATGCGCGCGAATTCCGGCATCGACGGATGCAGCGCAAAGAACGAATCGAGCGGCAGCGCCGGATTTGGTCCCGCCGTCGTCAGCGCGATCGCGCCATGCAGTCCGGCGTAGTCGGGATCGCCGATCGGCGCGACGGTGGCGAGGCCATCGAGCGCGCCGCGCAGGATCACGACGATCAGCCGCGGGTCGCGCTGGCCGGCGGCCCGCGCGAATTTCGGCAGATAGCCCCAGGCCGCAAAGGACGCGCCTGCCAGCAGCAGACGGCGTCGCGAGGTCAACAGCGAGGTCGCGATCCGGTCCATCGTCATCTCCTCTGGAATTCCGGCGACATCAGCAACAACGCCAGCGCCTGCTGGCGCGATTCCGCACGCTCGATCGTGCGCCGCGTCTCCGTCCAAGTCGCATCGCCCGCGACGAGATCGAGCAGATCACGCGGATCGAGATTGTTGCCGAGACGTGCGGCGAGTTGCGCGGAAATGTCCAGCCGCAGCTTCATGCCCTCAGGGGCAGCCCACATCGCGTTGGTATCAGCAAATCCGTTCGGTCCTGCGGGCGCCCATAGCGGCTGGCCGAGCGTGTTCAGGGAACTGAGATAGAAGCCGGGATCTTCCGGCACGCGCGCCAGCAGCCGACCGCCGGCGACCAGGAACTCATAGGGCGAACGGATCTTGGTCAGCGGCGCCGACCAGGCCTCGTCGGAGTCGACCAGCGCCAAGGTCAGCGCCTTGAGGTCGCCATCGCTCTTCTTGAACACGGCTTCGAGCCGGGCGACGAGCGCGGGCGGCGGATCATCGGCGACGAAATGGCGCGCGAGCCTGGTGGCGATGAAGTTCGCCGTCGAGGGATGGCGGGCGATGTCCGCGAGCGCGGCCTCGCCCTGCGCGAGACCGTCATCCTGATAGACCTTGCCGAGCAGGGTCTGCGGCCCCGGCTGGTGCGCATTGGCATTGAACACGAAGCTGCCGGGCGCCGCGTTGCGGCTGTTGCGGCCGGCAAAGCTCCAGCCGGTGATGATGCGCGCCAGCGAGGTCACGTCCTCCTGGGTGTAGCCGCCGCCGACACCCAGCGTGTGCAGTTCCATGATCTCGCGGGCGAGATTCTCGTTGAGGCCGCGCTTGCGGTTCTGGCCGGCGCGCGAGTCCGGTCCGAGCGATTCCTGGTTGTCGAGGAAGAACAGCATCGCCGGATGCTGCTCGACCGCCTTCAGCATGTCGGCGAAGCGTCCGAGCACGTGCGGCCGGATCGCCTCGCGCTCGAACGCACCGGCCCACATCCGCGCCAACTCGCCCTTGCCTGCGGAGATGCAGAAATGGTTCGACCAGAACGCCACCAGCCGCTCGGTGAAGCCGCAATCGGCGAGCACGGCGCGCTGCAGCCGCGCCAGCGCCTCGGCACGGAACGTCTTCTGGACGACGTTGGGCGGCTGCTGAGCCTGCGCGGGCTTTGCCGGCGTTCCCTGCATCGCGGGTGCAGGGTCGGCGCCGGCTGCTGGGGCCGCCGATGGCGTTGCGGCCGTGGCTTTGTCCGCGCCGTTCGTGGACAGGCCGCGCGTGGGGCTGGACTGCTCCTGCGGCGCAGCCTCCGACTTCGCGGCCTCGCGGGCCCGCTTGACCTCGTCCTGATAGGCGAAGACGGCATCGGCGAGTGCGGGCGTCGGCTGCAGACCCGGCGCCTCCAAGAGCGCTCCATTGGGACGCCCGAGCTCGGCCTTGACGAAGCCGCGCGGGTCCGACGCCGCATTGACGAGATCGCCCGAGGCGCCGCCACGCGCGCCGAAGCCGAAGCGATTCAATGCAACAAGAGCCGCTCGAGCATCACGCGCCATGCCACATCCTCGAGCCTGTCATCGCGGGAGCTCCCGAAACGCTGTGTTGCCGCGACCGCAGACTGCGATGGCGCGGCAGATTGTCACGCACTATACTTGCCCCGGCAGATGAACCGGACATGAAAAGGGGCTGGTCGGACGTGGCTCCGAACGTGACAAATCGTTTAGCGGACATGACCGCGCGGCAACTCACCTGCGAGTCGTGCGGCGCGGAGTTCAGCTGCGATCCCGGCGGCTCCTGCTGGTGCTTCGAAGAGGCCGTGCGCCTGCCGCTGCCCAAGAGCGGACAAAGCCGGTTCAAGGACTGCCTGTGCGTCAACTGCCTCAAGAGGCTGGCCGGCGAACCGGAGGCGGGATCGTGACGCGCTGGCACGTCGAAGCGGTCCTGCTCGACATGGACGGAACGTTGCTCGACACCGAGAAGGTCTATCTCGAAGCTGCGATCGCGGCGCTGAATGCGCTCGGCCATGTCGACGGGGTGACCGAGCTCTGCCACGCCATGATCGGCATCCCCGGGCCGGACAATGAACGGACGCTGCGCGACCATTTCGGCGACAATTTTCCGCTCGACGAGGTCAACCGGCTGTTCGCCGCCAAGACCGCCGAGATCCTGCACCAGGGTATGCCGCTGAAGTCCGGCGTGATCGATCTGCTCGCGGCGATCGAGGCCGCCGGTCTGCCCAAGGCCATCGTCACCTCGTCGTCGCGCAGCACGGCCGCGGAGCATCTTCGGCTTGCCGGCATTCACCATCGCTTCGACGCGATCCTGACGCGCGACGATGTCAGCCGCGCCAAGCCGCATCCCGATCTCTATCTGCTCGCCGCGAAGCGGCTCGGCACGCGCGCGCAGGCCTGCATCGCGATCGAGGATTCCAATCCGGGTGTCGCCGCGGCCCATGCCGCCGGCGCGATCACGCTGATGGTGCCAGACATCGTTGCGCCGACCGAACAGTCGCGCGCGAAATGCGCCGCCGTGCTGCCAGATCTCGACGCCACGATCACGCTGCTGGCCGAACGTTCAGTGCTGCCCGTCAGGACCTGAAGCGACGGCGCATTCATCCGCCCATTGTCTTCAAAAGCCGCCGAAGCCGGTCACCTTCTCTTCACGTCGATGCACGCATCGCGCGGCGCTGGTGGATGCATTAACCTGCATGGACTACCTTAGGGACGTTCGTGGATGGGTCGTTTCATGTTGCGATTTATTGGCGCCGTGGGCGCGGCATTTGTAGTGGCATTCGGTGGTGTGAGCTGGGCCGTCAGGGGCTTTCCGTTGCCGGGCGCGTCCTGGGGAGCCTCGACCTGGTCGGCCCCGATCGAGACGGTGTCCAATATTGCCAATGGGTCACAGACGGTGGCCGTGGTGGCACCGCTGTCCGCGACGGTGGACATGTCGTTCGGCGATGCCAGGTCCAGGGAAAAATTCGATCGCAAGGCATGGCTCGCCGAGCACACCTCGCAGAGCGACAAGAACCCCAAGCTCGATGCGTTGCGCATGGACGCGCTGCAGGCCGCGACCGCCTACAAGCTGTCGCCCTGCGACAAGACCCAGAAGCAGAACCTCGTCGAGGCGGTCACCGCCTATACGCGCGCCTACGTCGCCAAGCTGGATTGCAAGCGCAATTTCTTCGGCGCCAAGATCTGCAGCGAAAAATCCATGGAGGAGGCGGCCGCCAGCGTCGGCACGCCGCTCGATCAGCGCGTGAAGGAGGCCTTGTTCGAAGCCTTCGACGAGAAGGGGATCACCAAGGCGGACTTTCCGGCCGATGTGCGCGAGGACGTCCCGATGTTCGCCGGACCCGGTCTCTGGTCCGACGAATCGTCGGTGTGCCGTATCCGGCAGGCGCAACGGGACCGGCGATAGCAAACGAGCGCTGCCATGAACCGGCTCATCTTCATCATCGCAGCCATCCTCGTCTGGCAGGTTGGCGGACGCCTGTTCCTGACCGACGCGCCGAGTGCGGCGGCTGCGTTTCCGCCCGTCACGGGCGCGGAGTTTCAGGACCACGAGAAATACACCGAGGACGCCCGGCGCTCGCAGCGCCAGGACGCGCTGAAGGCGCTCGATCTGGCCTGGAGCGACCGCTGCGGCGCCAAGCGCGACAGCTTCATCAGCGGCCTCAACCACTACTACTATCATCGGCAGAACCAGAACGAGCGCTATCCCGAGACCTATGGTCCGGCGGGCGCCGCCTACATCGCCGGCGTCTGGACGACCGCCGAGGATCGCCGGATCGAACGCCTGACCCAGGAAGCCTACGCCGCCGGCTACATCAAGCCGTCCGATTTCGACGGCATGGCGAGCCAGATGGTCGCAACGATCGTTCGCGGCGAGCGGGTCAGGGGACGCGGCTGCGCAGGCTGACGGTCCTGCGGGAAGCATATCGCCTCCCCTTTGGCAGCGCCGCCGCGACCAGCGTCCGTGCCGCCGCGCCCGCGGTCTCCATGTAGCTGGCGTCACGATGCAGCAGCACGACCGCGAACGCGCCGTCGAGCAGGAGCAGCATCTGCCGCGCGAGCTCGCCCGCTTCGGCAATTCCCTGCTCTTCGAACATCGCCTGCAGCCAGGCCTCGAACTTCTTCTTGTGGGCGGCGCCGATCCTGATCGCGGGATGGCCGGGCAGATTGGCGAGCTCCGCGGTGGTGCGCAGGAAGCCGCAGCCGCGCCATTTCGGATGCCGCGCGGCGCGCGCAAGCTGATTGAAGATCCCGGCGATCTTGTCGGGCAGCACGCCCTCGGTCTCGTCGAACCAGCGCTTGAACAGCGTCAGGTTCGGCTGGTCGCGCGCGGCGAGATAGGCCGCGACCAGATCGTCCTTGCTGCGGAAATGATAATACAGCGTCTTCTTGGTGACGCCGGCCTTTTCCGCCACCGCATCGACGCTGACGGCGCGGATGCCTTCGGCATAGAACAGCCTGCTCGCGGCGGCGACGATGCGGGCGGGCGTGGGATCGGAGGATCGGGGCATGGCGGCGCTCGGTCTCGGTCAATGTATACTAACCAGTGAATATACCTCGGCTGGCGCGACGCCTAGTCTTCGCTTGCTCCAACCGCCAGCCTGCGAGACGCCATGACCGACCTCATCCTGCTCGACATCTCCGACCGCATCGCCACGATCACGCTGAACCGGCCGCAGCGGCTGAACGCGCTCAGCTACGCGCTGATCGATCGATTGATGGCCGCGCTCGACCGCATCGAGGCCGATGCCGGCGTCAGGGCCGTGATCCTCACCGGCGCGGGACAACGCGCCTTCTCGGCCGGCGCCGACATCGACGAATTCACCGCAAGCGTCCGCCAGGGGCGCGCCGCCGCGCTGCGCGACTTCGTGCGGCGCGGCCAGGCGATGACGGCGCGGCTGGAGGCGTTCCGCAAGCCGGTCGTCGCCGCGGTCAACGGGCTCGCCTTCGGCGGCGGCTGCGAGATCACCGAGGCCGTGCATCTTGCGGTCGCGAGCGAGCGCGCCAGCTTCGCCAAGCCCGAGATCAGGCTCGGCATGCCGCCGACCTTCGGCGGTACGCAGCGGCTGCCGCGGCTGGTCGGCCGCAAGCGCGGACTCGAGCTGCTGCTGACCGGCGACGCTTTCCCGGCGCAGCGCGCGCTGGAGATCGGCCTCGTCAACGCCGTCGTGCCGCACGACGAGCTGTTGCCGGCGGCGCGCGCGCTGGCGCAGCGCATCATCCGCCACGGGCCGGACACCATCGCCGGCATCATCACCGCCGCGACGCGCGGGCTCAACATGGCGATCGGCGAGGGGCTGCAGGTCGAGAGCGAGCAGTTCGCGAGCCTGGTCGGCAGCCGCGATCTCACCGATGGGCTGGCGGCCTGGCGCGAGCGCCGGCCGCCGCGTTTCTAGACCGGGTGGCCCGGCGACTTGCGCGCCAGCCCGTCGAACGCATCGAGCAGCCGCTCGCGCCAGGCATGGACGCTGTCGCTCTCCTCCAGCAGCCGGAACGGGCTCACCACGCGCGCCCATTGGAAGCCGCCGAACACGATGTAGTCGGCATAGTCGGGCGCGTCGCCGCCGATGAAGGCTTGCGTCTTCAAGGCCTGGCGCAGCGGCTCCAGCGATCTGCGGAAGCCGATGACCGCCTGGTCGCGCGTCGCCATGACCTCTTCGAGGCTCTTGCCGAACCGCGCCTCGCGCGACGCGCGGAAATAGTCGGCATCCTCGGCGGCAAGGTTCTTCGGGATGTCGGCGATGATCAGCGGGAAGATGCCGCCGACGATGGCGATGTCACCCCAGGCATTGAGGAAGCGCGCCATCGCGCGGCCGCCGGCGCCGCCGAACAGCGACGGCCGGTCCGGATAGGTGTCCTCGAGGTAGTTGGCGATCGCCCAGGAATCGGCCACCGCGCGGTCGCCGTCGAGCATGACCGGCACCTTCTCCGATCCATGCGGAGCGATCGCGCTCTTCTCGGTGAAGCGCCACGGAATCGATTCTGCGCTCAGCCCCTTGTGCGCCAGCGCCATCCGCGTGCGCCAGCAATAGGGGCTGAACGGGCGGCCCGCATCGCTCCCGACGAGTTCATACAGCTTCACTACCATTCCCGGTCTTTCCTCCAAGTCCGGACCGTTCTAGCGCACGACGCGGCCGTTGTCGCGCAACAGCTGCGCGCCGGCATCGGTGACGATAATGAAGATGCCGACGCCCGTGATCGCCTGGCGCGTGACATAGCCCAGATCGGCGGCATCCTCCCACACCGTCAGCCGCGGGCAGCTCGTTCGCCACGTCGCCACCACCTCGGCATGGCTGCGCGGCGCGCGCGCGATCCATTCGACGAAGTCGAGCACCAGGGGGTCTGCCGATACGGCCATGCTCGCCTCACTCTGCCGCCGCCGAGCTCTGCGCGGCCAGCAGCAGCCAGCCGCCATAGAGGATGTAGTAGCTCGCCACCGCCGTGATGATGCGGTTGGCCCAGGTGCGGAACTGCTGCTCGCTCATCGCCTCCAGCAGCCGCCGCGCCAGGCTGGTGCCGAGCATCGACGCTCCGACGGCGACGAGCGCGAGCACGGGATCGAGGCCCGCGGCCTGATCGATGATGCCGCCGAAATAGATCAGCTTGGTGAGGTGGCTCGCGACCTGACACGTCGCCTTGGTGGCGACGATCGAGCGGCGGTCGAACCGCGCGCCGAGAAAGAACGTGTCGAGCAGCGGCCCCGACACGCCGGTCATCAGCATCAGCCCCATGCAGATCGTGCCGTAGATCGCGCCCTGCCAGACACTGTCCGGATCGGGCCTGAGGCCGGCCGGCATCAGCCGCGCCATGAACGGGGTGACGCCGAGCAGCAGGAGCGCGACCGGCTTGTCAGGCACGTAGCGCACCAGGGACCATAGGCCGAGCGCCAGCGCGCAACCGACGAGATACACCGCGACCGGCCGCCAGCGGATGTGCCGGCGCCACAGCACGGCGCGCCAGCCGTTCGACGCCATCTGCGTCGCCGCGTGCAGCACCATCGCCGCCGGCAGCGGCATGATCGCCAAGAGCACGCCGATCAGGATCAGCCCGCCCGCCATGCCGAACAGACCCGACAGGAACGCCGTCGCCACCATCAGCAATCCGAGCGCTGCAATCAGGGCTGGTGTCATGGCTGATCTCCTCGCCATGCAGATTGTCGTACTGGCGACGGCCGCACAAACCGAGTTATCTTGCCCTCCATCAGTTTTCCTGAGGGCTCGATGAGACGGCTGCTGTTCCTCAACGGCATCAAGGCATTCGAGGCGGCTGCGCGCACCGGCAGCTTCGCCGCGGCCGGCGGCGAGCTCAACGTCTCCGCGGCCGCGATCAGCCGCATGGTCAACCTGCTCGAGCAGCGGCTCGGCGTGGTGCTGTTCGAGCGCAAGGCCAACCGCCTGGCGCTGACCGCGCCGGGGCGCGCCTATCAGAGCGGGCTGACGCCGATCTTCGATGCGCTGTCGAGCCTGACCGCGCAGATCATGGCGCCGTCGTCGATGCGCGTGCTGACGCTCGGCGTCGGTCCGACCTTCGCGATGAAATGGCTGATCCCGCGGCTCGCCGATTTCAGCACCGAGCAGCCGGACATCGAGGTCCGCATCACCACCGGCGGGGCGGCGGTGCCGTTCGGCGACGATTGGAGCTGCGGCATCAAGCTCGGCCACGGCGCCTGGCCGGGTCTCGTCGCCGAGCCGCTGTTCGCCGCCGATCTCGTGCCGGTGTGCACGCCGCGGCTGGCCGCGACCTTGAAGAAACCGGCCGACCTCAAGGGCCCGAGCCTGCTGCGGGTGTCGCATGCGGCCGAGGACTGGGCGCTGTGGCTGAAGGCCGCGGGCGTCACCCGCGTCAGCGCGCGCGGCACCGAGTTCCAGTATTACGGGCATGCGCTGCAGGCCGCGATCGACGGGCTCGGCGTCGCGATGGGCATCCGTCCCTATATCGACGATGACCTCGCGGCGGGACGCCTGGTTGCACCGTTCGCACTGACCGTCCCAAAAGGCGAGCGCTGGTATCTTGTCTACCGCCATTTCCAGGCCGGCCAACGTGATTTCGCCGCGTTCCGGCGCTGGATCATGCGCGCAGCGTCGCAACCCGCGACCCGGAATTCTCAGCGGAGGGACGCGATCAAAAAAGACGCTGACGTGTGAACCTGTTCACAAATGCCCGGACAAACTCATGCTGTTGTTGCAGTTTGGAACATCCAGGACTGCGCAATGACGTACTTGTACGAAGACTTCGCCATCGAGCCGTTCGAAGCAGGACGCGGCTTGTGGCACGCGCGGATCCGCCGCGCGGACATGACCCCGGTGGTGATCAATGGTGTTTCGTTCCCGTCTCTCGAAGTCGGCTTTGCCTGGTCCGATGCAGACATGGCGATCGCCGATGCCAAGAGCCACATCGACCGCTTCCGCAAGCGGTGGGACTGACGACGGCCAACTGATAGGCCGTCGCTTCGAGCATGCAACGGAGGATATCGACCGCCCCCCGGGAAAAGACGGATAGCGCGACGTGGAACAATCTTCGAGAGTGAAGTCCCCGAGAGTCCATCCGCGCGGCCAGACGGTTCCAAGCCAACAATCCAAACGCCAATTCGAAATGCCGAGTGTATTCGTAATGCGGACTGCAATTCATGGCTGAGCCTGCCGTCAAACACCTCGCTTATTCGGTGCGTACGCGATGCCCGGACTGCGATGCCGAGCTGAGCGTCCTGAGCGTCATCAACGGCCGCGGCGGTTCCGAGTACTGGGCCCTGCAATGCGTCGCCTGCCACGGCGTGCATCTCGACATCGTCGAGCAGCCGACCCGGCATTGAACCGCAGCGAGGGGTCGCTGGAGCGCCATCGCGCGCGCCCCGGCTCGCGAGTCGCTCGCTGATCTCGTGTGGCCTTCCGCGTGCAGGCGCATCTCGGGCCGTCCTGCTGCCACCATGCTGTCAGCAAGGCCGCTGCGCGGCGCCCGATCACTCTTTCAAGTCGGCGTCATCCGTCCCATATTCGGGCCATGGCGAAGACCCCCGACACCCCCAAGAAGCCTGGCCGAACTCCGAAATCGAAAGCGCACCGGCCCGACGTGCAGCCGATCGCGCCCGCGCTCGCCGAGCTGCTCAATCCCGCCATCAACCGCGGCGAGAGCGGCATCGGTTCCTCAACGGGACTGAAGCCTCCGCCGGACAATTCCTGGGACCGCCGCAGCGGCGGCGAGGCCGCCGCGCACCGCGCGCGGGCGTCGACGCGCGGCAAGAGCGCTGAGGTTGCGGCCCGCGACACGTCCGATCGCCCGATCCCGCTGCGGCCGAATCCGCAGCCGGTGGGAGGGCGTTCGTCCGTCCGTGACACGTCACAAGCTTCAGCCCAGCAGGACGCTGCGCTCCCTCCCCCCTTGTGGGGGAGGGCTGGGGAGGGGGGTGCCCCAAGCAACACTGCCCGTGAATCCACCCCCGCCTCCTCCCCGCAAGGGGGAGAGGAGGAGAGCGTGGCGGCGCGACCTGAGTCCCCTCCCGCGTTGGCCGACGACTCAGACACAGCTCGTGCCGGAGTACCCCCCTCCCCACCCCTCCCCCACAAGGGGGGAGGGAGCGCCGCAGCGCATGCGGACGCGCCCTTTGACAACGCTGGCGAGTCAGGCCTCGCCGAAGCGCCGCAAGCCAATTACGGCACCGCCGCCACCATCCCGACGCTCGATCCCGAGCTGGCGCGGCAGCTTGGCCTGCCCACGGCCGAGGACGACGAGGAGGCGCTCGCCCGTCCGCCGCGCAACAAGATGGAGGCGCTCGGCGTCAAGGCCACGGCGGAAGCGCTGGAGTCGCTGATCCGCGAGGGCCGTCCCGAGTTCCGCAAGGACGACGGCTCGCTCAAGGTGTGGACGCCGCACCGTCCGCCCCGTCCGGAGAAGTCGGAAGGCGGCGTCCGCTTCGAGATCAAGTCGGCCTATGAGCCGAAGGGCGACCAGCCGCAGGCGATCAAGGAGCTGGTCGAGGGCATCGCGCGCAACGACCGCACACAGGTGCTGCTCGGCGTCACCGGCTCCGGCAAGACCTACACCATGGCGAAGGTGATCGAGGCGACGCAGCGCCCGGCCATCATCCTGGCGCCGAACAAGACGCTCGCCGCGCAGCTTTATGGCGAGTTCAAGAGCTTCTTCCCCGACAACGCGGTCGAGTACTTCGTCTCCTATTACGACTACTACCAGCCTGAGGCCTACGTCCCGCGCACCGACACCTATATCGAGAAGGATTCCTCGATCAACGAGCAGATCGACCGCATGCGCCACGCGGCGACGCGCGCGCTGCTCGAGCGCGACGACGTCATCATCGTCGCCTCGGTGTCCTGCATCTACGGTATCGGCTCGGTCGAGACCTACACCGCGATGACCTTCGCGCTGAAGAAGGGCGAGCGCATCGACCAGCGCCAGCTCATCGCCGACCTCGTCGCCCTGCAATACAAGCGCACCCAGCACGATTTCACCCGCGGCACCTTTCGCGTGCGCGGCGACGTCATCGACATCTTCCCGGCGCACTATGAGGACCGCGCCTGGCGCGTGAACCTGTTCGGCGACACCGTCGAGAATATCGAGGAGTTCGATCCGCTCACCGGCCACAAGCAGGACGAGCTGGAGTTCATCAAGGTCTACGCCAATTCGCATTATGTGACGCCGCGCCCGACTTTGGTGCAGGCGATGAAGTCGATCAAGTCGGAGCTGAAGATCCGGCTCGACCAGTTGCACGCGCAGGGCCGCCTGCTCGAGGCGCAGCGGCTGGAGCAGCGCACCACCTTCGACATCGAGATGATGGAGGCGACCGGCAGTTGCGCCGGCATCGAGAACTACTCACGCTATCTCACCGGCCGGCTGCCCGGCGAGCCGCCGCCGACGCTGTTCGAATACGTCCCCGACAATGCGCTGGTGTTCGCCGACGAGAGCCACGTCACCGTGCCGCAGATCGGCGGCATGTTCCGCGGCGACTTCCGCCGCAAGGCGACCTTGGCCGAATACGGCTTCCGCCTGCCCTCCTGCATGGACAACCGCCCGCTGCGCTTCGAGGAGTGGGACATGATGCGGCCGCAGACGGTGGCGGTGTCGGCGACCCCCGGCGGCTGGGAGCTGAACGAGGCCGGCGGCGTGTTCGTCGAGCAGGTCATCCGCCCGACCGGGCTCATTGATCCGCCGGTCAACATCCGCCCCGCCCGCACCCAGGTCGACGATCTCCTCGGCGAGGTCCGCGCCACCGCGCAGGCCGGCTATCGCTCGCTGATCACGGTGCTGACCAAGCGCATGGCCGAGGATCTCACCGAATATCTGCACGAGCAGGGCATCCGCGTCCGCTACATGCATTCGGACATCGACACCATCGAGCGCATCGAGATCATCCGGGACTTGCGCCTCGGCGCGTTCGACGCGCTGGTCGGCATCAACCTGCTGCGCGAGGGCCTCGACATTCCCGAATGCGCGCTGGTCGCGATCCTCGACGCCGACAAGGAAGGTTTTCTGCGCAGCGAGACGTCGCTGATCCAGACCATCGGCCGCGCCGCGCGCAACGTCGACGGCAAGGTGATCCTCTACGCCGACCAGATGACCGGCTCGATGGAGCGCGCCATCGCCGAGACCAACCGCCGCCGCGAGAAGCAGGTGGAGTACAACACGGCCCACGGCATCACGCCGGAGAGCGTGAAGAAGTCGATCGGCGACATCCTCAACTCGGTCTACGAGCGCGACCACGTGCTGATCGAGACCGGCGGCGGCACCACCACCGACGACGTCATCTCGATCGGCCACAATTTCGAGGCGGTGCTGGCCGATCTCGAAACCCGCATGCGCGAAGCCGCCGCCGATTTGAACTTCGAGGAAGCCGCCCGCCTGCGCGACGAGGTCAAGCGCCTGCGCGCCACCGAGCTCGCCGTCGTCGACGACCCCACCGCCAAGCAGCGCACCGTGCAGGGCAAGGCGGGCAGCTACGCCGGCGCCAAGAAATACGGCGACGCTGCCAACCTCCCGACCACGGCCCTGAAGGGCCGCGGCTCGGCAGCACGCGGCGGCGGTGCGTCAAGCCGCGCGGGCGGTCCCTCCGTTCCCTCCCCCCTCGTGGGGGAGGGCCAGGGAGGGGGGCCCACGAGTCGCGGCGGCCGTCGCGGAGCAAAATCCCGCGACAGCGATCCGCTCGCGCCACTCCTCGACGAACTCACCGGCTCCTCGCGCCGCGAGGACGGTCGCTCCTCCCCCTCCCCCCTTGCGGGGGAGGGTCGGGGTGGGGGGTCCACGAGTCGCAGCGCCCATGGCGCAAGCACCGCCTCCAAAGTCCACAAGCCGCATCTCGACGAGATGCACGGCCCGGAGTCCCTGCCCTACCGCCCCAACCCCAAGCTGCCCGAAAAACCGTTCGGTAGCACCAGCCGCATCATCCAGCCGACCAACTCGCGCGAGTCCGGCCCCGAATTCGGCCCCGCCCCGCGCTCTACCGGCGGGCAGCCTGGCAAACGGGGTGGGTGGAAGAAGCGGTGAGCGTCGTCCGTGGGGAAAAGCGATGACCATGAAGACGAAGCGTTTCGACAAGCTGCTTCATCGGCAGGCGAAGGCGGACAGCGGACACGAGATTCGCGGCGGCGCTTCTTCGCGAAGGCGTCGACGCGATGCTCAGCGGCGACATGGAAACGGGGAAAACCATTCTTCGCGACTACATCAAGGCGACCGTCGGATTCGAAAAGCTCGGTGAGGCGATCGATACACCGCCCAAGAGCCTGATCCGCATGTTCGGCCCGCAAGGCAATCCTCAGGCCAAGAACCTCTTAAGCGTGATCGCTTATCTGCAGAAGCAGGCGGGATTGCAGCTCCACGTCACCGGCTAAGCGCTCGATCGAGCGTCGGCCAAGTCGACAGGCTGCATCTGGACCAAATGCACGGCGAGGAGTCGCTGCCCTACCGCCCCCTGCCGGAAAAATCTTTCCGGTCCGTATCATCCAGCCGACCAACTCGCGCGACTCAGGCCCCGAATTCGGTCCTGCCCCCGCTCGACCGGCGGCGCGCCGGGAAAGCGCGGCGGGTGGAAGAAGCGGTGAGGTGTAAACCTTCTCGCCGCCTCATTGCGAGGAGCGACAGCGACGAAGCAATCGAGTCTATGCACTTGGCCTGATCTGGATGCTTCGCTTCGCTCGCAATGACGTCCGGCCCGCGATCTCGACTGGAAAACATATCATGTTGAGCTACTCTGCTCACATGAAACTCGGCTTTGAAGAACCTCAGATTGCCTACACCAGCGGCACGCAGAAGGCGCGGGCCTGGACCGAAGCCTGGGTCGGCGCGCAAGCCTATTGTCCGAACTGCGGCCGATCGAACATGGCGCAGTTTCCCAACAACAGCCCGCTGGCCGACTTCTTCTGTACGAGCTGCAGCGAAGAGTTCGAGCTGAAGAGCCAGAAGAAGGTATTCGGCGCCAAGGTCGCCGACGGCGCCTATGGGACGAAGTGCGAGCGGCTGGCCGCCAGCAACAATCCCAATCTCCTGCTGATGAACTATGACCGTGACACCCGGTCGGTCATCAACCTCTTCGTCGTGCCGAAGCATTTCTTTGTCCGCGACATCATCGAGCAGCGCAAGCCGCTCGCGGCGACCGCGCGCCGCGCCGGGTGGGTCGGCTCGAACATTCTTCTCGATCGCGTTCCCGAGTCGGGCAAGATTCACATCGTCCAGAATCGCGTCGTCCGCGCGAAGGAGGTCGTGCTGCAGGAGTGGAGCCGGACGCTCTTCCTCCGCAAGGAATCCTTGGATTCACGCGGATGGCTGATCGAGGTCTTGAAATGCGTCGAGTCGCTCGGCAAAGCGGAATTCACGCTCGACGATGTCTACGCTTTCGACCGCCATCTCAGCCTGCTCTATCCCGGCAACCAGAACGTCCGACCGAAAATCCGCCAGCAGCTCCAGTTCCTGCGCGATCAGGGATTCCTGGAGTTCGTATCGCGCGGCCGCTATCGTTTGAAGACGTGAGGTCCGGCAATGGCCTGGTTCTTGAACTTCTATCGTTGTGAACGTTGCGCGCAGGCCTGGACCGATGAATGGTCGTGCATGTGCGACGACGAGTGTCCTCATTGCGGCGCCCGCGACATGTCTCCGTCCCGGAGCGAGGACCTGACAGAGCTGATTTTGAGCAATGAGGATTGCTTTGTCGTCCTGCGATCGGCTGATGACGCCGAGGACGAGCCGTCCTATGAAGAGCTCGGGCGGTTCTCGAGCCGAGCCAAAGCGGAAGAATTTCTCGCGGCGTCGGCCCCAAATTAGGGGTGCCCTTCACGAAATCCATCAGACGGCCCGCCAGACAACGCGAGAGATGAAGCGCGCATCTTCCGAAAAAAATAAACTTCTTGCGCTTTATCGGAATTCATGATTATCTCCCCCGCATCCCGCCTCACCGCAGAGGGGCGTTGCGCGCGATCGTCACGACACGCGAGGTGGGGATGCGATGGCCGCGTTGTTGCCGCAGCATGCTTATCGGCGTGCGGACGAACGGCAATGCGCGGACGTGAAGTCGCAGCGTCCTGATACCCCGATGCTGGTATCCAGCATGACGCGCGCAAGCGCGTCGTGCGACATGGTGGCCAACAAGCCCGGCGCACCAGGGAGACTGCGTATAAGCGTGAAGACCGTCGCGCAGGGAATGCCGGTTGATCGGCTTTGCCTGTGGTACCTGCCGCCTGCATTTTTTTCGCAGGCGGGCCATGGGTGAGGCCTTCACCCGGCATTCCCTGCGCCCTCTGCACTCACGAGGGCCACGCGGATCGTATCACTCGGGCATCACATGCCGCGAGACCGCGCCGTCATGTTTCGGAGCAATCCTTAGCTGTTTGAATCGTAAATCCGTTGTTCTCTCCACTGCCGTCGCGGGCAAGCTGCGACGCGACAGCGCGGCGCGGCGACCTGGGATCCATACGCAGCGGCGGTCGTGAGGGACAAGAAGCCAATAGCAAGCGTGCCTCAAACCGCTCCCTGGGGGTATGGGTCCCGGCGTTTGCCGGGACGACAACAGGGTTTGTTGAGGCCGATGCGCATCACCCTCGCTGGCGTAACGGAAAAAGCCACGACGCGAACAAGCGGCGCTCCCTTGTAGCCGGCACCTCCGACACGGACCGAACGCCCGGTCACGCCGGACCATCGCCGCCAGCTTGAGGTGAAGGCATGCCAAGCACGATGGACGCGCGGATCAACTACGTCCGACCCTGCCCGTTCACCTGGCCCTGCTGCTGCTGCTGACGCTCCTGCTCCTTGGCACGGTGACGGCCATAGAGGCAGCCGGCGGCCGCGCCGAGCACGCCGTGATGACCGGCATAGTGGCCGGCAACGCCGCCGACGATGGCGCCCTTGATGCAGCCCTTGGCCTCGGCGGCCTGCGTCGACAGCAGCGCCAGCGCTGCGACGGAGGCGGCAAGCATGGTCTTCGTGATCGACATCTTCGTGATCGAGCTCCGCAAGAATGGTGCGGGGTAACGGCGACGCGGCGGAGCGGTTCCCGCCTCGCAACCGACATGACGCCTTGCGCGAACCTTTCGCGCGCGGGGATGACCCATGGGATGAGAGATGGCCCGAGACATGATCGTGACGCGATCCCGCGCCAAGCTTCCGTTCACCGTACCGGCGCATTGCGCCGGCAGACGGTCACTCAAGTGGTTGACGGCCGCGGGCCGGCATCTCCAGAACGCCATCGCCGACGCGGGCGTTCCCGTCAGTGGAGACAGGATGATCGAGCACATCAACAAGCAGCGCGTGCGCAAGCTGCTCGAGGCCCATGCCGCCGGCGATTTCGACAGCGTGCTGGCGCATTGCACCGACGATCTCGAGCACTTCGCCTCGGCGCCGATCGACATCTTCCCCCATCTCGGTGGCCGCCGGGGCAAGGCCGAGGTGCGGCAGATGTGGGAGACGGCACGCAGCCGCTATGCCGAGGTCCGGCACGAGATCAAGACCATGATCTGCGAAGGCGACCAGGTCGCCGTGGATCTGCGCATCTTCCTGCGCAAGCGCGACAACGACCGCATCGTGCAATACGACGTCGCGGCCTTCTACACGCTGCGCGACGGCCGCGTCGCCCGCATCCGCGAGATCATGGACACCTACGACCTGGTGCAGCAGGTGCTGGAATGCGATCTCAGCCGGCTGCTGATCGCGGGCGCCGCCCGGCCCTGAGGCCGGCACGGCCGTAGCGGACCAGGGCCTGGACCAGCCGATCACGCAAACGTCACCACCGGCGGCGCCGTTGCCTTGAACCTGTGGCCCGGGCTCCGCACCCCATCAGCGGTGGTATACGAGGCATCGGTGACATGAGAATAGCATTCCTGGCGATGGCCGGACTGGTGATGGGCGTCGTCGGCGGCGCGACGATCGGAGTAGGGCTTGGACTGGCCTGGATCGAGCTGTTCAACACCAGCGAATTCGAAGGCTATGCAGGCATGCTGGTGTTCTTCACGTTCATGCCGCTCGGCGCCCTGATCGGCGGTCTCGCCGGCGCCACCCTGTTCGGCATGGCCGCCTTCCGCGACCACGAGGTCGCGATCGCGCAGCAGCGGATGCAGCACGAAGGGCGTTGACGGGGGTCCTGGCGCCCCGCTGCCGGCACTGGCATGCATTTGTGCGATGCAAAAAGAACCGTTGCGCGCGCAGGTGGTTGATTTATGTGAGGCGTAAGAGAGATAGATTCGGCGCCCCGGCGTGACGTCCATTGCGGCGTCGCCTTCGGGCCGGCGCGCCCCCTCGCAAGCCAGTTCAGGATCCCGAGCCGATGACGGAGCACAGCCTCTGGCGTCTGTCGCGCGCATTGCATGGCGCGATCAACGACCGCCGTTTCGACGATTTCGCCGAGCTTCTCGACGACGACATCGACTGGGCCATCTACGGCCCGATCGACATGTTTCCCTTCCTCGGCGCGCGGCACGGCCGCGCGGCGGTGCTCGACGCCGTCAGGCAGATCGCGGACAATGTGAGCATCCGGCGGCTGGAGCGCGAGACCCTGATGCTGGACGAGACCAGCGCGGCGACGATGGTCCGCTGTGCGATGACGGCGCAGGATTCCGACAAGCCGATCACCGCGCGGCTCGCGCAATTCATGCAATTCCGCGCCGGAAAGCTCGCCCGGCTGCGGATCCTGATCGATACGTTCGATCTGGTCGAGCAGACGCTCGGCCGCTCCATCGACCTGCCGCGCATCGGCAGCTTCGCCTGAGCCCGCCGCCCCGCGGGTTGGATTGTGGTCAGACTCACCGACAACCCAACAGATCGTGACTGGCGCAGCCATAATTTTGCGCCAAGATTCCACCATATTCCGGCACACAGGTTCGGGCGGCGGGGGTTGCTCTCATGACATCGTATGGTTGCGCGCTGGCGGTTTTTACGGCCGGCTTCGGCCTTCTTGCGTCCGCCGCGCAGGCCCAGACGCTGATGCAGGCCCCGCAACCGCTGCAGATCGTGCCCTGGCAGCAGATCGCGCCGGAGCCAGAGGACGATGACAAGTCCGAGGACCAGGCCGCAACGGCCGACCCGATGAAGGACATCGACGTCGAAAAGCTCGACTGGAGCCAGCTCGCGATCGACGACACCACCTTCCTCGACCGTCCCGAAGCCGCCGCCGCGGCGAGGCGCAAGGCCGCCGCAGAGAAAGCCGCCGCGCTCGACTGGTCGAACCAGAACAAGGGCAGCCTCGCCTCGGGCGTGTCGGTCAAGCAGTCGGTGTCGCCGTTTTGGGACGCCCGCGTCGGCGCCGACATGACGGTCGCGCGGCAGCCGACCACGATGTCGGAATTGCTGGCGGAGAAGGCCGAGAACGGCGGCAATGCTCCGCAATCCGGCGGCTCGGCCTGGGCGGCCGTCACCGCCCCGGGCGCCGGCTCGATCTGGGACAAGACCGCCATCGAGGCCCGCGTCGACCCCAGCTCGGATCAGAGCCGGCTGGGCACCACCATCACCAAGGCGGTGCCGATCGATCACTACAATCTGACCCTGCAGAACGGCTACAACGTCACCCAGCAGGGCATGGTGCCGATTCCCGGCGCGGCGCCGAAGACCAGCCGCAGCTTCGACACCGAGCAATCCGCCAGGCTCTCGATCGGCGACACCGGCACCAGCGTCACCGCCGGCCAGACCTTGTCGTCCAGCGACGACAAATGGCTGCGCAAGCTCGGTGCCGAGCAGAAGCTGTCGGATGGTCTCAGCGTATCGGGCTCGGTCAGCGAGACAGCGCAGGGCGGCACCAGCAAGAGCATTTCAGCCGGCTTCAAGCGGAGCTGGTGACGTTCACCATTGCGGCAGGCCGCCACGAATGGTCGAACCATCGCCGCGACTTCGCCGCGGTGCGGCCCAATTTGGCCGCACTGATAGGCTTTGAGAAGTTCGTCGTGCGGGGACACCGCGCTCGCTTGAACGCGAAATGAGGAAATAGCCGATGAATGTCATTCGTCCGGACAAGATCGATGGAACTGAAGCCGAGCTGGATACGGATCTGGCGGCGGTCTCCGAAGTCGAGGCCGGCATTCGTGATTTCGTCCGTAATGATATCGCCTATCTGCGCCGTCCCAATGCGGCCGCCACGGCCGAGGCCTCGATCGATGCCGATGCAGCAGTGAACAGCGTCACCACGCTGATCCAGCGCGTCGCCGGCACCTCCCTGTCGGAGATCGAGAACCTGATCGGGGAGCTCGAGAGCCTGCGCGAGCTGCTGCACGCCGAGGGCCAGCGGGTGCAGCGCGAGATCGCGAGCTATGCGCAGCTCAGCCAGGCGGCGATGAAGTCGACCCGGGCGATCGCCGAGAACGTGACGCAGTGGAAGCGCGCCGCCGACGGCCTGCGCAGCAGCTGAGCATTCTTTCCGGACCTTGAAGAGGGCCGCCGTGCGAGCCATCGCGCGGCGGTTTTCGTCTTTGCAGCGCCTCGCCCTTGAACGTGACCCGGCCCTCCCGCGACCAACTCCCGCCCATCTCGTGGCGGGCAGGTTGCGTCAAGAGGGTGTCACTTTCATGGAAACGATCCGGCCGGAAAACACCGATCCGATTCCTCTGAGGCCTGAGCCTCAGCGGATCGGGACCATCATGGTCCGCTTCGTCGGTTTGCTGGTGGTGGCGATGGCGGTCATGGTGCTCATCTGGAGCCGCTAGACCGCCTCTACAAACAACAGAACTGCGTGGTCCGTTCTGGTTAACGAGTAGTTAATCCGTCACTCGTTGATCGTCGCTGACGTCTCCAGCGAATACGAGCCGTCGGCATAGCCCTTCACGACCATTCCCGTCGCGAGCATCACCGCGAGCGTCACGCTGGCAAAGATAAAGCCGAGGAGTTTCAGACCACCGCGATCTGCCATACTCATCCCCCACATCCTGATCCCTGATTGGCTGTCTTATAGAGTCGGAGTTCAGAATGCGTTAGCGCGAAGTTCGTTCCGCGCCGACAATCCTACGAAGCGTGACCTTTTCGCCTCAACCCTCGTTCCGTCGAGGGACGAAGGCCGATGCAAGCACCGAGAACACCAGCTCGCCGCGGTCATTGATGCCGGTATTGCGCGCCTGCAGGATGCCCCACTCCGGGCGCGACGCCGACGCGCGAAGCGAATCGATTTCGCTGGAAAAGCTGATCGTATCACCCGCAAGCACCGGCTTGTGCCAGCGCAGATCCCGAAAACCGGGAGAAGGACCTCCGAGGACGATCGGCTCGCCGCGCAAGCGCGCGATCTCCAGGAGGCGCTGATTATCCGCGACGATCAGCTTCATGCAGACGGAGCCGATGTGCCATCCCGATGCCGCGAGCCCGCCGAACAGCGATCGGCGGCCCTCTTCCTCGTCGAGGTGAAAGCGTTGCGGATCGAATTGAACGGCAAAGCGCTTAATCTCTTCGGCTGTGAACGTGTAGGAGCCGAGCTCGCGGCGCTGGCCGACCTGAAGATCTTCGAAAAAGCGCATCAGCCCACCTGCCCGCGGCTCTCACGGCGCTCGACGATGATGGGAGAAACCATCTCGCAAAGCCTCATGCCCGCCTTGTTGCGCACGCTGCATTTGAAGGTGACGATCCCGGTCGACGGACGGCTCCGCGACACCCGCGCTTCCAGAACCTCCACATCGAGCATCAGCTCATCGTCAGGACGCAGGGGCGAGAGCCACCGGACCTCGTTGACGCCCGGTGAACCGAGCGAGGCGGTGCGGCCGATGAAGCCGTCGAACATCATGCGCATCATCAGCGAGCAGAGGTGCCAGCCCGAGCCGGACAGGCCCCTGAGCATCGACTGCGAGGCGGCTTCTTCGTCCAAATGCATCGGCTGCGGATCAAACTCAGAGGCGAAGGCGATGATCTCGTCGCGGGTGACGTGTCGCGGGCCAAAGCTGCCGAACGGGCCTTGCGGAAAATCTTCGAAGGTGAGGGTCATGAGGCTGGGAATGGCTGAAAGAAGCCCGATTGTGGCCGCACTTTGCAGCAATCACAACCGGGCCGCTCGCATGGCTGACGCCCGGTCCAGTCGCACGAGAGTGCCAGAAGGCGCCACACACTGGGACCAACTCGGCCGCCGCGCATGTCGTCTGGCGCGAGAGTCGAGCAGGACTTAAAGACGGATTCGACTTCGATTCGGACGTGGCCGGGGGATCAGGATGTTGGAATTTCGCGATTTGTTCCAGTGGGACCGCTTCATCACGCCCACCATCATCAAGACGTTCTATTGGCTCGTGATTGCGCTGATCATCCTGTCGGGAATTCGCGGCATTTTCACGGGCCTCTCCGAAATGGCGATCAGCCCATTCGGCGGTTTCCTGATGCTGTTGTCCTCGCTCGCCGGAATCATCGTCGGCATGGTGTTCTCGCGCATCATCGCCGAGTTCGTGCTGATCGTCTTCCGTATCAACGAGCACCTCGGCGCGATCCGCGAGCAGGGGCGGATGTAGCCGCCCCACAGGCTCTCAGTTGTTGAAGCGGAAGTGCATCACGTCGCCGTCGGCGACGACATACTCCTTGCCTTCGAGCCGCAGCTTGCCGCCCTCGCGCGCGCCCGCCTCGCCGCCAAGCGCGACGTAGTCGGCAAAGGCGATAGTCTCGGCGCGGATGAAGCCCTTCTCGAAATCGGTGTGGATGACGCCGGCAGCCGCCGGCGCCTTGGTGCCGCGGTGAATGGTCCAGGCCCGCGCCTCTTTCGGACCTACGGTAAAATAGGTGATCAGGTCGAGCAGCTGATAGCCGGCGCGGATGAGCCGATCGAGGCCAGCCTCTTCGAGCCCCAAGGTCTCCAGGAAGTCGACGCGCTCCTCGCGCGACAGCGTCGCGATCTCAGACTCGATCTTGGCTGAGATCACGACGGCGACCGCGCCCTCCTCCTTGGCCCGCGCGAACACCGCCTGGGAGAAACTATTGCCGTCCTTGGCAGAGCTTTCCTCGACATTGCAGACATAGAGCACGGGCTTGGATGTCAGCAGGCCGAGCATGCCGAAGGCGCGCTCCTCCTCAGGCTTGCGCTCCAACAGCCGCGCCGGTTTGCCGTCGCGCAGCAGCACCAGAGCACGGGTGACGAGCTCGTACTGCTCCTTGGCATCCTTGTCGCCGCCCTTGGCCTTCTTGGACAGGTTGTCGACCCGCTTCTCGAGGCTGTCGAGATCGGCCAGCATCAGCTCGGTCTCGATGGTCTCGATGTCCGCGAGCGGCGCGATCTTGCCCTCGACATGGGTGATGTCGGAATCCTCGAAGCAGCGCACGACATGCGCGATCGCGTCGACCTCGCGGATGTTGGCGAGGAACTGGTTGCCGAGGCCTTCACCCTTGGAGGCGCCGCGCACCAGGCCGGCGATGTCGACGAAGGTCAGCCGCGTCGGGATGATCTGTCCCGACTTGGCGATGGCCGCGAGCTTCTCCAGCCGCGGATCGGGCACGGCGACCTCGCCGACATTCGGCTCGATGGTGCAGAACGGATAGTTCGCGGCCTGCGCCGCCGCCGTCTCCGTCAGCGCATTGAACAGCGTCGACTTGCCGACATTGGGCAACCCAACGATTCCGCATTTGAATCCCATGACCCGTCCCGCATCCTTTTAAACGACGGCCTGAGGCGCCTCACACGGCGCCAGCGTCGCCCTTGTCCAGAAAACCTTTGGCCTGCAGCGCCAGATGCACCTTGTTGGCGAAGGTGGAGTCGCGCCGGCCCGTCAACAAACCTGCATTGTCGGCCACCGCCTCGCACAGCGCCTCGACCCAGGGCATGTCGGATTTGGCGAAGTCCGACAGTACGTGGCCGTGCACCAATTCCTTGACGCCGGGATGGCCGATGCCGAGCCGGACGCGGCGATAGTCGTTGCCGAGATGCGCCGAGATCGAGCGCAGCCCGTTATGGCCGGCAATGCCGCCGCCGACCTTCACGCGCAGCTTGCCCGGCGGCAATTCCAGCTCGTCCTGAAACACCGTGACGTCGCCGACGCCGAGCTTGAAGAAGCTGGTCGCCTCCTGCACGGCGCGGCCGGATTCGTTCATATAGGTCGAGGGCTTCAACAGGATGACGCGCTCAGAGTCCAGCGTGCCTTCCGAGGTCTCGCCCTGAAACCTGCGTCGCCACGGCGAAAAGCGGTGACGCCGCGCGATCTCGTCAACGGCCATGAAGCCGATATTGTGCCGGTTGCGCGCATATTTCGCGCCGGGATTGCCGAGGCCGACAAACAGCAGCATGACGCGGCATCCGCACCCGCCGTCGCTTCGGGAAGCACGGGACCCGCCCGTGCTTCCCGCAAGCGGAACGGCTTACTTCTTCTTGTCGCCGCCAGCCGGCGCCTTGGCCGCGGCAGCGGGTGCCTTGGCGGCGGCAGCCGGAGCAGCGGCAGCGGGTGCCGCGGCGGCGCCAGCAGCAGCCTTCTGCTCCTCACCATAGCCGGACGGCGGCACGATGGTGACGAGGGTGGCGTCGTCGCGCGACAGCGTCTTCACGCCGGTCGGCAGCTTGACGTCGGAGATGTGCAGCGAGTGGTTGATCTCGAGCGCGCTGACATCGGCCTCGATGAACTGCGGGATGTTCTCCGCCAGGCACTCGAGGTCGAGCGTGTGGGTCACGATGTTGACCGTGCCGCCGCGCTTGACGCCCGGCGCGGCTTCCGAACCCACCACATGCAAGGGCACGCTGACGCGGATGGTCGCGCCCTGGCCGAGCCGCATGAAGTCGACGTGGATCGGGAAGTCCTTGACCGGATCGAGATGGAAGTCACGCGGGATCACCCGGTGCTTCTTGCCGTCGAGGGTGACGTCGAAGATCGTGGTCAGAAACCGGCCCGCAAGGATGCGCTGGCGCAGCTCGCGGTCTTCCACCGAGATCGGCAGCGGGGGCTGGTTGTCTCCATAAATCACTCCGGGCACTCTCCCGGCGCGACGCTCTGCCCGTGCGGCCCCCTTGCCGACTGACGGACGGGCGGTCGCCTTCAGTTCTCTGACGGTCGCCATCGTGTTAAGTCCTTGTTTTAAAAAGTTAAAGGCCGCAATGCGGCCCGTTGCTGGACGTCCTTCGGCAAGCCTCCAGGGGTGCGGGGGCCGCGGACGTGGCGGCGTTCTAGCGGCAAACCTGGGAAATGACAAGGAAATGAAGGGGCCGCCTGCCCTCCCGTCCCAGGGCGACCCGGCCGCGGCGTCAGCCGTCCGCGCTGCCGGCACCCGGCGGCGTGCCGGCCGCGCCGCCCAGCTTGGCTTCCAGCGCCGCGATTCGGGCCTTCAGCGCCTCGTTCTCCTCGCGGGCGAGCCGGGCCATGTCCTTGACCGCCTCGAACTCCTCGCGCTTCACGATGTCCAGGTCGTTCAGGATCTTTTCCGCCTGGTTGCGGATGACGGAATCGACCTCCCGCTTCATGCCCTGGGCGGCACCGGCGGCATCGTTCATCAGGCGGCCGAGTTCGTCGAAAAACCGGTTGTTGGTCTGGGTCATGTGAGAAACTCCGCGTCCCGCGACGAGCACGATTGTGGAAGACAGAATGGCGATCCCTGTCGCCGCCCGCAAGATGGGCCCGTCTTGTCATGCCTTGGTTTCCTTGTCATCGTACTTGTTGCGCCGGCCCGCGGCGCTGGTATGAGCAGCCCTGAGATCACATCGCGCCGCGCCTGTTCATGTGGCGGGGCCCGTTCGAAGCCCGCAGCGCCCGGGGGCTTCCAGAAGCGGGACGCCGTGTCCACGAAAGCCAGTGAATGACGCCTCTCCTCATCGACTTCCCCGTGTTCGATCCGGTTGCGATCGCCATCGGCCCGTTCGCGATCCGCTGGTACGCGCTGGCCTATATCTGCGGCATCGTGCTCGGCTGGCTCTACGCTCGCTCGCTGCTGAAGAAGGACCGGCTGTGGGGAGGCCCGGCGCCGATCTCGCTGCCACAGCTCGACGATTTCATTCTCTGGGTCACGATCGGCATCATTCTCGGCGGCCGCACCGGCTACGTGCTGTTCTACAATCTGCCGTTCTTCATCGACCATCCGCTCGAGATCTTCCAGCTGTGGAAGGGCGGCATGTCGTTCCATGGCGGCTTCATGGGCTGCGTCATCGCCGTGATCTGGTTCAGCCGCCGCAACGGCCTGCCGATCCTGTCGCTCGGCGACCTCACCACCGCCGTCGCTCCGATCGGGCTGCTGCTTGGCCGCATCGCCAATTTCATCAACAGCGAGTTGTGGGGCCGCACGGCCGATCCCAGCCTGCCCTGGGCGATGATCTTCCCGCGCGATCCGACCCACCTGCCGCGCCATCCGAGCCAACTCTACGAAGCCGGCCTCGAAGGCATCCTGCTGTTCATCGTCCTGGCGATCATGATCCGGCTCGGCGCGTTGAGGCGGCCCGGCATGATCCTCGGCAGCTTCATCGGCCTCTATGGCACGGCGCGCATCGTCAGCGAGCTGTTCCGCGAGCCGGACGAGCAACTCGGCTTCCTTTGGCGCGGCCTGACCATGGGCATGCTGCTGTCGGTGCCGATGCTGATCGTCGGCGCCGTTCTCGTGGCACGGGCGCTGCGCAGGCCCGAGAGTCGTCAAGCCACTCCCCCGCTGCAGGCCAATCCGTGATCGAAACGTCTCCGCTCCACACCGAGATCAAGCGGCTGATCAAGGCGTCCGGCCCGATGCCGGTCTGGCGCTACATGGAGCTGTGCCTGATGCATCCGGAGCACGGCTACTACATCTCGCGCGATCCGCTCGGACGCGAGGGCGACTTCACCACCGCCCCCGAAGTGAGCCAGATGTTCGGCGAGCTGCTCGGGCTGTGGGCGGCCTCGATCTGGAAGGCGGCCGGCTCGCCGCAGCAGTTCCGGCTGATCGAGCTCGGGCCCGGCCGCGGCACCATGATGTCGGATGCGCTGCGGGCGCTGCGCGTGCTGCCGCCGCTGTACCAGACGATCTCGGTTCACATGGTCGAGGTCAATCCGGTGCTGCGTGAAAAGCAGAAGGCGACGCTGACCGGCCTGCGCAACGTCACCTGGCACGAGAGCTTCGACGAGGTGCCGGAGGGCCCCAGCGTCATCTTCGCCAACGAGTATTTCGACGTGCTGCCGATTCACCAGATGGTGAAGCGCGAAACCGGCTGGCACGAGCGCGTGGTCGAGCTCGACGAGGAGGAGAACTTCGTCTACGGCGCGGCCGCCGATCCGACGCCCGGCTTCGAGCTGCTGCTGCCGCCTCTGGTGCGCGCCGCCCCGGCCGGCGCGATCTTCGAATGGCGGCCGAACACCGAGATGATGGCCATCGCCAGGCGCATCCGCGACCAGCGCGGCGCCGCCGTCATCATTGATTACGGCCATGTGCGCAGCGACGTCGGCGACACCTTCCAGGCCATCGCCCGTCATAGCTTCGCTGATCCCCTCAAGACACCGGGGCTTGCCGACATCACCGCCCATGTCGATTTCGACGCGCTGGCGCGGGCCGCGGAAGCCGTCGGCGCGCGCGTTCACGGCCCGGTCACGCAGGGCGAGTTCCTGCAGCGGCTCGGCATCGAAACCCGCGCGCTGACCCTCATGCAGAAGGCGTCGCCGGAAGTCTCGGAGGACATCGCGAGCGGGCTGAAGCGCCTGACCGGCGGCGGCCGCGGCGGAATGGGGTCGCTGTTCAAGGTGGTCGGCATCTCCGATCCGGCCATTCCGGTGCTGGCGGGCATCAGCGACGAACACACCAACGAGACGACGGGAGGCGCATGATGCTGGTATCATCGGATGTGATGTCCGCGATTCCTGGCCTGCGCCACGCGTTCTTCACCCGCGAGGGCGGCGTCTCCGACGGCATCTATGCCGGGCTCAATGGCGGGCTTGGATCGAATGACGTGCCGGAGAACGTCCGCGAAAACCGCCGCCGCATGGCCGTCCATCTCGGCGTCGCGCCCGACCAGTTCCTCAGCCTGCACCAGATTCATTCGCCCGACGTCGTGGTTGCGACCGGGCCCTGGGACGGCCCCGTCAGGCCTAAGGCCGATGCGCTGGTGACCGCGACGCCGAATCTCGCGATCGGCGTTACCACGGCCGATTGCGGGCCGATCCTGTTCGTCGACCCGCATGAGCGCGTCATCGGCGCGGCGCATGCCGGCTGGAAAGGTGCGCTCACCGGCGTGCTCGAAGGCACGCTGCAGGCGATGGAGGAGCTCGGCGCAGAGCGCGGCCGGATCATTGCCGCGATCGGCCCCCTGATCCGCCAGCCGAGCTACGAGGTCGGCGCCGAGTTCGTCACCCGCTTCCTCGACGACGACGCCGAGCACGCGCGCTTCTTCCTGCCGTCGGTTCGCGACGGCCACGCGATGTTCGACCTCGCCGGCTTCATCCGGATGCGGCTGGAAAACGCCGGCGTGCTGCTGATCGACGATCTCGGCCTCGACACCTATGTCGACGAGCGCTTCTTCAGTTACCGCCGCTCGGTCCATCGCAACGAGCCGGACTATGGCCGGCACGTCCACGCCATCATGCTCGAAGGCTGAAGCTGGGCGCCATTGTGGCCGCATGTGGATTGCTTAACCCTTTCTGTACAACTGAGTGCACTCTGTCCCGATCTGTGGCAGCCGCGACCTAGACGTTAATCGATTTTAACGATATCGCTCCCGACGATGAGGGGAGCGCCGACACCACTTCGACGGATCAGCCGCGCTGCGCAGCACGCCTGCGTTGCCGTTTTGCTGATGACGTCCGCCGCAACGCTCGGCGGCTGCGCGACCAGCAGCGGTGGTCCGTCCAACGCCTATGCGATGGCGCCTGCATCCGATAGCGCCACGATCGCCTTCGAGCAGATCGACGGCCCGCCGCCGCAAATCTTCGATCGCATGGTCAGCGTGCTCGACAGCGAGTCCAAGCTGCGCAGCCTCGCCATCGTGTCGCGCGAGGCCCCTGCAGCGTATCGTGTCCGCACCTATCTCTCCGCCCAGGTCGTCAGCGGCAAGGGCGTGATCGCCTGGGTGTTCGACGTCTACGATCGCAATCAGCAGCGCGCGCTGCGGCTGTCGGGCGAAGAGCCGGTCGGACGCGGCGGCCGCGATCCGTGGAACAATGTCGACGACATGGTGCTTCGGAAAATCGCGCAGGCTGGCTTCAGCGGACTTTCGAACATGCTGAACGGCACCGCGCCGGCCGACAGCGCGCCACCGGCGGCGCCGGCCGCCCGCGGCCCCGCGGTCGCCGCGGCCGAGCCCGCATCGCCCAGATCCGACGGCACCAGCGTCGCGGCCCTCGGCTACACCGACCATTAGGCAAAGAGGCGCAATTTGCGCCGTTCTTGACCGGGAAAAACACCTGTTTGACCGGGAAAAACGCCTGCGGCGGGTTGCCATGCGCGCAGTGTCCTTGATATCACCTCGCCCGTGCAAAACTGCCGGTTCCATGGATAGCCCGATATGCTGAACAAGGTCTCCAGCGAGACGCGAGGAGAATTCACGATGTCGGCCAAGAACGGCTCCATCAAACTCGTCGCCGGCAACTCCAATCCGGCCCTCGCCGCCGGCATCGCCGCTGAACTTGGGCTGCCGCTGACGAAAGCGGTGGTCCGGCGCTTCGCCGACATGGAGATCTTCGTCGAGATCCAGGAGAACGTCCGCGGCTCCGACGTCTTCATCATTCAATCGACGTCCTATCCGGCGAACGACCTGCTGATGGAGCTCCTGATCATCACCGATGCGCTGCGCCGCGCCTCCGCGCGCCGCATCACCGCCGTGGTGCCCTATTTCGGCTATGCGCGGCAGGATCGCAAATCGAACTCGCGCACGCCGATCTCGGCCAAGCTCGTCGCCAATCTGATCACCCATGCGGGCGTCGACCGCGTCATGACGCTCGATCTGCACGCCGGCCAGATCCAGGGTTTCTTCGACATCCCCACCGATAACCTTTTTGCCTCGCCGCTGATGGTGCGCGACATCAAGGATCGCTTCGATCTCTCCAGCCTCATGGTCGTCTCGCCGGACGTCGGCGGCGTGGCGCGCGCCCGCGGCTTGGCCAAGCGCATCAACACGCCGCTCGCCATCGTCGACAAGCGCCGCGAGCGTCCCGGCGAGTCCGAGGTCATGAACGTGATCGGCGACGTCTCCGGGCACACCTGCATCCTGATCGACGACATCGTCGATTCCGGCGGCACCCTGGTGAACGCGGCGGATGCGCTGCTCAAATACGGCGCCAAGGACGTCTACGCCTACATCACGCATGGCGTGCTCTCCGGCGGTGCCGCGACCCGCATCACCTCGTCGCGGCTGAAGGAGCTCGTCATCACCGACTCCATCATGCCGACCGAAGCGGTCCGCAACGCGCCCAACATCCGCACGCTGGCGATCGCGCCGCTGATCGCCGAGGCGATCGGCCGCACGGCGGCGGAAGAATCGGTGTCGAGCCTGTTCGACTGAGGCTGGTTCTAATAGCATCCCGCATCGTCTTCTTCGCGCCTTCCTGCTTCCTCGCATGCAAGCGTCTCGCTGTCGTCCACCCTCCCCTGGAGGGGGAGGGTCGCCTCACGAGGAGCGAAGCGAAACGTGAGGCGGGGCGGGGTGATCTCTCCACGAGCACTGGTATCCGTGGCTTCACCCCACCCCGCTCGCCCGCTTCGCGCGCGAGCGACCCTCCCCCCTCCAGGGGAAGGTGGGCGTCGTGCCCCACACTCCGTGATCGCGAGGCGCCCTCGCGCCGACGCTCGTGGCATACTTCAGCTGATGATTTCGAACGGCATCTGCGGATACACCTCCGCAATCTCGCGGCGCGTTTCGCGTCCGAGCTTTGCGATCTCATCACCCTCGATAGAGAGAGGACCCGTAGGGCGGATTAGCAAAGTGTAATCCGCCCCCCCCTCGGCACGAAGACAACTTGAACGGCTTAACGCTCCCCGAACGTTCCGCTCACAGCGACATCACCGGCCCAGTCTGCGGGAAACACTCCTGCCTGCACATCCCGATGAAACGAAGAATGCTGCCAGTCCGCCACACGACTCACGAGGCGATGCTTCACCGGATTGATGTAAAAATACTCTACGTGACGCGAATAGTCGTCTTCATCACGGATCAGGTGCTCCCAGAACCGACGCTGCCAGATCCCGCGTTCCTGCCGCGCGACACGAGTGGGGCTGAGATTCTCTGTCCTTGGAAGCGCCCGCGCGAAGCGGCTCTTGATCAGACGCCAGCGCATCGAGAAGTCGGCGTCATCGGGCGGCAAGGTCCAGATCGCATGAAGATGATCCGGCATGACGACGAAGGCATCGATCTCGAAAGGAAATCGTCGTTTCGCGGCAGCGACCGCGGAGCGCAGTAGGTCGACGTGATCGATCAGCAAAGTCTGACGCCGATCGAGCAAATTCACCGTGAAGAACCAACACCCGCCCGGAACGAATGCGCGTCGATAGTTGGGCATCGATTGAGTCTCGAGTCGAGACGATCAACGTAAGCCTACTCTCAGCGGATGTATGAGTTCAAGATCTGCGGCGGATTACGGCTTCGCCTATTCCGCCCTACGCTCAAACCCGCACAGCGGACTAGCGCAGCGTAATCCGCCAATCAGCCCTACGCCTTGCACGCCCCGTCCGCTTCGGCCAACATCCCCCAAGACACCAAGGACAACAACAAGAGCCCCGCCCGAGCCCTGCCCTCCATGCTCAACGCCATCGAACGCCCCGCCGGACCGCCGCCCAGCCTCGGCCAGATCACCAGCGATTTGGGCCCACTCTATGTGTCACACGGCTTCATCGGCTGGCTGTTCGCGATCACCGGACCGGTCGCCATCATCCTGTCGGTCGGCGCCAATGGCGGGCTGTCGCAGGCGGAGATCGCGTCGTGGATCTTCGGCGTGTTCTTCATCAACGGGCTGATCACGCTGTTGCTGTCGTGGCGCTATCGCGAGCCGTTGGTGCTGTTCTGGACCATTCCGGGCACCGTCCTGGTCGGCCAGTCGCTGACGCATCTCAGCTTTCCGCAGGTGGTCGGTGCATTCTACGGCACCGCGCTGTTGATGCTGGTGCTCGGGCTCACCGGCTGGGTCAAGCGCTCGATGCAACTGGTGCCGATGCCGATCGTGATGGGCATGGTCGCCGGCGTATTCCTGCGCTTCGGCCTCGATCTCGTCCGCGCCGTGTTCGCCGACTTCGCCATCGCCGGGCCGATGGTCGTCGCCTGGCTGCTGCTGACCGCGCTGCCAGCGCTCGGCCGGCGCTGCCCGCCGATCATCGGCGCGCTCGTCATTGGCACGCTCGCAGCCATCCTGTTCGGCAAATACGACCAGAGCGCGTCGCTGCAAATCGCGCTGATCCGGCCCGTGATCCAGACGCCGTCCTGGTCGCTGGCGGCGATGATCGAGTTGATCGTGCCGCTCGCGGTCACCGTGCTGGTGGTGCAGAACGGCCAGGGCTTTGCGGTGCTGACCGCCGCCGGCCACACGCCCCCGGTCAATGTGGTGACCGTGGCCTGCGGCATCGGCTCGGCGCTCGCGGCTGTCGTGGGCGGCGTGTCGACCTGCCTGACCGGACCGACCAACGCGATCGTCGTCTCCGGCGGCGAGCGCAAGCGCCACTATACCGCGGCGATGGTCGTGGGCGTGCTTGCGCTCGGCTTCGGCCTGCTGGCGCCGACCTTCACCACGCTGCTGCTGATCGCGCCGAAATCATTGATCACCGCGCTGGCGGGCCTCGCCATGCTGCGCGTGCTGCAAACGGCGTTCGTGACCGCGTTCAGAACGAACTTCTCCCTCGGCGCCCTGATCGCCTTCCTCGTCACCGTCGCCGACATGCCCCTGCTCAACATCGGCGCCGCGTTCTGGGGGCTCGTCGCTGGCTTTGCACTGTCGTGGCTGCTGGAGCGGGCGGATTTCACAGCCGCATCGGGCGCATAACGGATTGCCGCATCGCACCACGCGCTGTCGTCGCATCCCCAGTCGAACGGGCACCATGCTGTTGCAGCGCCGCTGGATCGCGCTACACTTCACGACCAAACAAGAAGTCTTCTGGGAGGATATGATGACCGCGATCACGCGCCGCAACATGCTTGCGGGTACGGCAGCAGCAGGCGCGCTTGCGCTCACCGGCCAGCCCGCCTGGTCGGAGCCGCAGTGGAAGAAATATGCCGGTACCAAGCTCGAGGTGATCCTGGCCAAGGGGCCGCGCGGCGACAATCTGCAGAAGAACATCAAGGAATTCACCGCGCTGACCGGCATCGAGGTGGAATCCGAGCAGATCCCCGAGCAGCAGCAGCGGCAGAAGGTCGTGATCGAGCTGTCGTCGGGCAAGCCGAGCTTCGACGTCGTCCATCTCAGCTATCACGTGCAGAAGCGGCAGTTCGAGAAGGCCGGCTGGCTCGCCGACATCACCGACTTCATGAAGGATCCGAACCTCACGGCGCCGGACCTCGTGCAGAGCGATTTCTCCGCCGCCGGCCTGACTTACGCCAGCAACGACAAGGGCCGGATGTTCTCGCTGCCGTGGTCGGTGGACTACTTCATCCTCTACTACAACAAGGAGCTGTTCGCGAAGAAGGGCGTCGAAGTGCCGAAGACGCTCGACGAGATGGTCACGGCGGCGCAGAAGCTGACCGATGCCAAGGACGGCACGTTCGGCTTCGTCGGCCGCGGCCTGCGCAACGCCAACATGACGCTGTGGACGAACTTCTTCCTCAACTATGGCGGCGAGTTCCTGGACGCCAAGGGCAACATCCTGACCGACGGCCCGGAGGCCGTCGAGGCGACCAAGCTGTATCAGAAGCTGCTGACGACCTGCGCGCCTCCCGGCGTGGCCGGCTTCAACTGGATGGAGTCGATGGCCTCATTCACGCAGGGGCGCTCGGCGATGTGGATCGACGGCGTCGGCTGGGCGCCGCCGCTGGAGGACGCCAATGCCTCGCGCGTGGTCGGCAAGGTCGGCTACACCGTGGTGCCCGCCGGACCGAAGGGACAGTACTCGGCGACCTATGGCGACGGCATCGGCATTGCGGCTGCGAGCAAGAACAAGGAAGCCGCCTGGCTGCTCTGCCAGTGGCTGGTGTCGAAGCCGCAGGGCGCCCGCCTGGTGCAAGCCGGCGGCGGCGTGCCGTTCCGCAACTCGGTGCTCAACGATCCCGGAGTCCAGGGCGGCGTGAAGATGCCGAAGGAGTGGCTGCAGTCGGCGATCGACTCCGGCAAGATCAGCAAGCTCGGCCTGCCCGTGATCATCCCGGTCGCCGAATTCCGCGATCTCGTCGGTGCTGCGTTGACCGCCACGCTGTCGGGCGCCGATCCCGCGACCGAGCTGAAGAAGGCGCACGAGCAGTTCCGCCCGATCCTGGAGCGCAGCGAGAAAGCGTGAGCACGATCGTCGAACAGGCCGGCGCGGCAGCGGACGCCGCTGCGCCGGAACGCGCGTTGCGGCCGCCGTCGTACTGGCCGTTCGTGGTGCCGGCGCTGGTCACCGTGCTCGCGGTGATCATCTTTCCCTGGCTGTTCACGATCTGGATGAGCTTCCAGGAGTGGAAGGTCGGCTCACCCACGACCTTCGTCGGGCTGTCGAACTACCTGCGGCTGCCGGCAGATCCACGCTTTGTCGAGTCGGTCGGACACACGCTGTCCTACACCGCGCTGTCGGTGCTGCTGCCGCTGGTGCTCGGCACCTTCGCCGCGGTCGTCTTCCACGCCCGCTTTCCCGGGCGCGGGCTGCTGCGCGCCCTCTTCATCATGCCGATGATGGCGACGCCCGTCGCGATCGCGCTGGTGTGGACCATGATGTTCCACCCGCAGCTCGGCATCCTGAACTATCTTCTGTCGCTGGTGGGCCTGCCGCCACAGCTCTGGGTGTTTCATCCGGGCACGGTGATCCCCTCGCTGGTGCTGGTCGAGACCTGGCAGTGGACGCCGCTGGTCATGCTGATCGTGCTCGGCGGCATCGCCTCGCTGCCGACCGAACCGTATGAGAGCGCGCAGATCGACGGCGCCAGCACCTGGCAGATGTTCCGCTACATCACGCTGCCCTTGATCATGCCGTTCCTGTTCATCGCCGCGATGATCCGCGCCATCGACGCCATCAAGAGCTTCGACATCATCTTCGCGATCACCCAGGGCGGGCCGGGCTCGGCGTCGGAGACCATCAACCTCTATCTCTACAGCGTCGCCTTCGTCTATTACGACCTCGGCTATGCCTCGGCGATCGCGGTGGTGTTCTTCGCGCTGATCATCGCGCTGACTGCGCTCTTGCTGGTGCTGCGCCGGCGAGCACAGTGGAATGCGCTGGGGAGCGACGCATGAGCGCGCAGACCATCCTCGGCCGGCTCGGCCTCGCGCTCGGCGTCTTCCTCATCGTCTCCCCGGCGATCCTGTTCTTCCTCTGGATGATCTCGCTGTCGGTGAAGTTCGAGGTCGACAACGCCGCGTATCCGCCGGTGTTCTGGCCGGAGCATTTCGCCTGGAAGAACTATGCCGACGTGCTGTCGTCCAACCGCTTCTTCACCTATTTCAAGAACAGCCTGCTGGTGACCGGCGGCGCGACTTTTCTCGCCATGCTGGTCGGCGTGCCCGCCGGCTACGGCATCGCACGGATGGCCGCGCATAAATCGGCGATCGTGATCCTGATCGCGCGCATCACGCCCGGCCTGTCGTACCTCATCCCGCTGTTCCTCTTGTTTCAGTGGCTCGGCCTGCTCGGCACGCTGTGGCCGCAGATCATCATCCATCTCGTCGTCACCGTGCCGATCGTGATCTGGATCATGATCGGCTATTTCGAGACCACGCCGATCGAGCTCGAGGAAGCCGCGCGCATCGACGGCGCAACGCGCTGGCAGGTTTTCCGCCACGTGGCATTGCCGGTGGCGAAGCCCGGCCTGGCGGTGGCCTTCATCCTCGCGGTGATCTTCTCCTGGAACAATTTCGTGTTCGGCATCGTGCTGGCCGGACGCGAGACCCGCACCTTGCCGGTCGCGGTCTACAACATGATCTCGTTCGATCAGCTCTCGTGGGGGCCGCTCGCGGCGGCGGCGCTGATCGTGACCCTGCCGGTGCTGCTGCTGACAGTGTTCGCACAGCGGCAGATCGTGGCCGGCCTGACGGCGGGTGCGGTCAAGGGGGGCTGACGGGTATAATGCATACCAAAGAGAACCTGCGGCGGAATGCCGAACTTGCCTTGGTCAGGCCATAGTCTACCACTTGGTTACCTGCGTGGAACCGGGATTCGCCCCGCCCCTGAAGCGCGGCGATGGCCGCGTTGATGGCTTCATCTCGTCTCTGCGCCGGCTTCGTTCCAGCCGAATACCACTGCGCCGCACGATCGACCGGCTCCGGATTTGCGCTCCGTCCGGTCCGTCTTGCAACCTGTCACCGGCTGAACGCCCGACCGACGAAAGCTGCATGACGTCCGATCGCGACGCCTCCGCGCCAGACCGATTGACTTCCCTGTTGCAGACCGAGCTGCTCGACTCGCCGCCGGAGCCGGGCTTCGACCGCGTCACGCGCCTGACCACGCGGCTGTTGCAGGCCCCAGCGGCGATCATCGCGTTGGTCGATCGCGACCGGCAGTTCTTCAAGAGCTCGGTCGGCCTGTGCGAGCCATGGGCGTCGCTGCGCGAGACGCCGCTCAGCCACTCCTTCTGCCAGCACGTCGTGACCTCGGCGCAGCCGCTGGTGATCAGCGACGCCAACGAGCATCCGCTGGTGAAGGACAATCTCGCGGTGCCGGTTCTCGGCGTGATCGCCTATCTCGGCGTTCCCCTGCGGCTGCCGAGCGGCGAGGTGATCGGCGCGCTCTGCGCCATCGATCACGAGCCGCGGCCGTGGAGCGACGACGACATCGCCCAGCTCACCGAGCTCAGCGAGATCGTGATGGACGAAATCGCACTGCGCACCGAGAATGCGCGGCGGCGCACGGTCGAGCAGCACCATCGCGTGCTGGTCCACGAGCTCAATCACCGCGTCAAGAACACGCTGGCGCTGGTCGACAGCGTCATCGCGCTGAGCATCCGCGCCGATTCGGCGCTGGCCGAGTTCGGCGAGGTGCTGCGCGGCCGCATCGCGGCGCTGACGCGCAGCCACGCGCTGGCGCTGGATCGCGGCCGCGAAGCGATCGCGCTCAATGAGCTGGTGTGCGCCGAGCTGGCGCCGTTGCAGTCCGACCGGATCGCCGTCGACGGCCCCGCCCTGCAGCTCGCGCCGGGCATCGCGCTGTATCTGTCGATGGGCCTGCACGAGCTCGTCACCAATGCGGTGAAGTATGGCGCGCTGTCGAACGATGCGGGTCGCGTGACGCTGGGCTGGACCCATGCCGACGGACGGCTCAAGCTGTTCTGGCAGGAGAACGGCGGGCCGGATGTCTCCCCGCCCGCACGCAACGGCTTCGGTTCGCTGCTGTTCGAGCGCATTCTCGGCGCCGCGCTGAAGGGCGAGGTCACGCGCGACTTCGCGCCGGATGGATTGAAGGTGACGTTTGATCTGCCGCTCAAACACTGAGCGGGCGGCGAACACACTTCTCCTGAATGCTTCATATACATCAAAGGATGTGCTACATATCCGACTCTACTACAGGAGATTTCTTAACTTGCGTTCATTGTCGTAACCAATCGCCAGCAACATGGATGGACATGAATTTTTCAATTTGCTTTGCCGGCTGATCGGGAACGACGAGGCGGCGAGATGTTTGCGCAAAATCTGCACAGCCGCGCAACTTGACTCCCTATTTCACGAAAAAATCACGAATACCGAAGCCCTGGCATTTTATGTCTATTCGACAGCTAACGGCTGGCACAGCTACATCAATGAGCAGCTTTGGTCGGGCAATCCGGCCCCGGACGTACTGGCGTTTGCTGCTGTTTTGAACAGGGGCCTGAGCAAGATTATTCCAATCAGGGGCAAGCCTGGGACCGTGTACCGTGGTTATAGCGCCCCGGATCTGAATGCGTTCAGTGAACAATACCCGCTCGATCGGCCGGTGCATTTTCCTGCATTCACCAGCGCGTCCTTTTCCGAGACTGGCGCTTTCGGTGGAAACGTTTTGTTCATCATTCGGGCGTTAAGTGCGAGGTCAATCTGGTGGCTTTCGCCCAACTTCCACGAAGAGGAAGCTCTCCTTCCCACCGGATGCACGTTCCTTGTGATCGACAAAGAGTTCCTGTCCGCTGGTGAGGAACAAGACAAGCTGGTTGTTGTTCTCCAAGAAACGAGCGAGAGGCCCTAGATGACCGATCGGGATAAACAAGACAGGGCCGAAGAGCATCTTGAGCAGAGCGTTTCGTCTGGAAAGATTAGCGCGGACGAGGCGAAGGTGATTAAGCTCTTCTTCGCAAGCAAACCCGAAAAGGATTGGCCGGCATCCAATCTCCATCGACGGATGCAGGGTTCTGGCGGGTGACCCGTCTATTCGATCTCAGCCGCGCTGGCCGCGACGCCGCTCCAGCGTGATCTCGGCCAGAATCGACATCGCGATCTCCTCCGGCGTGATGGCGCCGAGATCGAGGCCCGCCGGTGCCTTGACCTTGTCGAGCAGCGCGGCGTCGATGCCGTCCTTGATCAGCTTGTCGCGCAGGCTGTCCATCTTGCGGCGGCTGCCGACGAAGGCGTGGTAGGCCGCATCGCAGGCGAGTGCGGCGCGCAAGGCCGCCTCGTCGCCCTTGCCTTGCGTCGACACCACGACGAAGCGGCTGCTCCCGGCCGGTTGATCCAGCGCGAAGCCATCGATCAGCACATCGGCCTCCGGTGTCGTGACGAGATCGGACGCCGGCGCCGCCAGTGTCACGTGATAGCCGAGCGGCCGCGCCTGCGCGGCGAGCGACAGCGCCACTGGGCTCGCGCCTAAGATCACCAGCGCGGGATACGGCAGCACCGGCTCGACGAAGATGTCCATCGTGCCCTTGCTCGGACACATGTTGGCGGCGAAGCGCACGCCCTCTTTCATCTCGCCCGGCTTGACGCCGAGCTCAGCGAGCAGGTCGTCCGGCTGCACCGAGACCATGCGCGGGACACCGTCGGCGAGCGCCTCGCGCGCGGCTTTCAGCACCGCGCCACGGGCGCAGCCGCCGCCGATCCAGCCCGCGACGATGGCGCCATCCGGTCGGATGATCGCCTTGGCACCGGCCTTTGCCGCGGTCACCGACACCGTGCGCACGACGGTGGCGAGCACGAAGCTTTCGTCGGCAGCTTTCAATTGGGCGGCGAGATCGAGCAGTTCGGAGGAGGTGGTCATGGGTGCCTCCTCTGACGCACGTTCGAGGCAATCTGCAGCAGCACTGAAGGTCTGTTCCCTCCCCCCTCGTAGGGGAGGGTTAGGGAGGGGGGCGTCTTGCACCGAACTCGGGGTACCCCCCTCCCCAGCCCTCCCCCACAAGGGGGAAGGGAGCCGACCGCCGATGCCGAGACAGTCTGCGTCAACAACACTTCAGAGCGGCTCACCCTCGTCATCTCACAACCTCGCCAGATACGGCTCGAGCGCCGCGAGCGAGCCCAGCGTATGCGCGGGCGCGTAGAGATCGACATGCGGCAGCGCCGCCTTGATGCCGCGGGCTTCCGGCGCGTAGCCGTGCCAGCCGAGCATCGGATTGAGCCAGACGATACGGCGGCAACGGCGTCGCAGTTGCGCCATCTCGCGGCCGAGCAAGGCTGGATCACCGGTGTCGTAGCCGTCGGAGACGATCATCACGCAGGTGCGCGAATGGATGACGCGCGGCGCGTGCCAGCGGTTGAAGGTCGCTAGGCTTTCGCCGATCCTGGTGCCGCCGCCGGCGCCCTGCGCCATCATCGACAGCCGATCCAGCGCCCGCGCGGCATCCCTCTCCTTCATCGCATCTGAGACGTGAGCCAGCCGGGTGTGAAACAGGAACGCTTCGGCCTCGCGGAAGGCGTCGAGCACGCCGTGGATGAAGCGAACAAACACCGACGTATAGGGGCTCATCGAGCCGGAGGCGTCGAGCAGCACCACCAGCCGGAGCGGCTTGGGCTTGCGGCGGCGATGCACCAGCGCGATCGGCACGCCGCCATGGCTGATGTTGCGGTGGATGGTGCGGCGCAGGTCGAGCCGCTCGCCCTTGCGCCGGAGCTGATCGCGGCGGGTCAGGCGCGTCTGCATCGCCTTGGCGAGCCGCGCCGCCGCCTCATGCGCCAGCGCGACCTGGTCGGGATCTGCGAGCTTGCGGAAGTCGGTATCGCTGATGGACTCCACGCGCGAGGCACCTTCGCGGACGCCCTCGCCGGCCGCCTCGCGTGGGGTTTCGTCAGAGGGAATCTGATCGGTCGGGCCGTGATGCCCCTGCCGAGCAGCATTCGCATCCTGCAGACTCTTCAGGGACGGGCTGTTCGCCGATTGCGGCGACCCTGCCGTCAGAACGCGCGAGCGCACGCGCTTGCCGAGCCAGAACGCGTCGAACAGGCCGTCGAAGCGATCCCACTCGCTCTTGCGCGCCGAAAACAGGTGCTTGAAGGCGGAGCGCAACAGGCCGGGCCTGTCGGTATAGCCTGCGGTCATCACGGCTGCCGCATCCTGCCCCTCCGACAGGCCGACCGCAAAGCCGTTGTCGCGCAGCGTCTTGAGAAATGCGCTGAGGCGTCCCGCGACCAGCCGCGCCACCGCATCCATGTCCTCATGATCAGGCGTGGCGCCACAGCAGCTCATGCGACCTTCCCCAACAATCGCGCGGCGACCTCGCGGGTGATGCGGCAGCGGTCCTCATGCGTCTTGAGCAGACACATCAAGGTGTCATGCACCACCTCCGGCTGGTCCTCGAGGTCGCGCACATCGAGCCCGACCAGCGCGGCTGCCCAGTCCAGCGTCTCGGCCACACCCGGCACCTTGCGCAGCTCTTCTTTTCGCAGGCCCTCGACCAGGCGCGCGATCTGCAGCGCAAGCGACGCCGACGCGCCATCGATCCGCGCCAGGATGATGCGGGCCTCGCGATCGACATCGGGATAGTCCACATAGTGATAGAGGCAGCGCCGGCGCAGCGCGTCCGACAGCTCGCGGGTGCCGTTCGAGGTCAGCACCACGTGCGGGATGCTGATGGCTTTGATGGTGCCGAGCTCGGGAATCGATATCTGGAAGTCCGACAGGAGCTCCAGCAGGAACGCCTCGAATTCGTCGTCGGCGCGGTCGATCTCGTCGATCAGCAGCACCGGCGGCGTGGCGCGGCGGATCGCCGCAAGCAGTGGCCGCTCCAGCAGATACTTCTCGGAGAAGATCTGGTCCTCGATGGTATCCGGCTGGCCGCGATGCGCCTCGATCGCGAGCAGCTGGCGCTGGTAGTTCCACTCGTACAGCGCGGAGCTCTGGTCAAGACCCTCATAGCATTGCAGCCGGATCAGCTCGGTGCCGTGCACGCAGGCGAGCGCCTTGGCGACCTCGGTCTTGCCGACCCCGGCCTCGCCTTCCAGCAGCAGCGGCCGCTTGAGCAGATGCATCAGTGAGAGCGCCGTCGCCAACTCGCCATCGGCGATGTAGCCGCAGGCGGCGAGGGATTGGGCGATGTGGTCGCGGGTCTTCATGTCAAGTTCGACTGCTGCGTCATCGGAGGTGAACTCCCCTCCCCCTTGTGGGGAGGGGTTGGGGGTGGGGGTCTCCACGCACACTGCCCGTGGGGTACCCCCCTCCCTAGCCCTCCCCCACAAGGGGGAGGGAACGCGCGCGCGCGGCGAACGCCAACGCCTTCAATATTACGACCCCAATACGCCCAGGTTCTTCGCCGCCTGCCAGTTGCGCCAATAGTCATGCGGCATCTGGATGTGCGTCGAGCCTAAGAACGAGAACGCGTCATTGACCGCGTTGGAGAACGCCGGCACGCCGCCGACATTGGGGCTTTCGCCGACGCCCTTGGCGCCGATCGGGTGATGCGGCGAGGGCGTCACCGTGAAGTCGGTCTCCCAATGCGGCGTCTCGACCGCGGTCGGCATGAAGAAGTCCATGAACGAGCCGGTCACGACATTGCCCTCGGAATCGTAGCGGATCTCCTGGCCCATCGCGATCGCGAAGGCTTCGGTGAGGCCGCCATGAATCTGGCCCTCGATGATCATCGGATTGATGCGGGTGCCGCAATCATCGAGCGCATAGAAGCGCCGGACCTTGTACACGCCGGTGTCGACGTCGATGTCCATTACGCAGAGATAGGCGCCGAACGGATAGGTCATGTTGGGCGGATCATAATAGCTGACGGCCTCCAACCCCGGCTCCATGCCCGGCGGCACGGAGTTGTAGGCCGCCCAGCAAATGTCCTTCATCGACATCACCTTCTCCGGCAGGCCCTTGACGCGGAAGCCGTCGATGTCCCATTCGAGATCGTCCTCGTGGACCTCGAGCTTGTAGGCCGCGATCATCTGCGCCTTGGCCTTGATCTTGCGCGCGGCCATGGCGATGGCTGCCCCTGCGACGGGCGTCGAGCGCGAGCCGTAGGTGCCGAGACCATAGGGCGCCGTGTCGGTGTTGCCCTCCTCGACCATGATGTTGTCGGCGGGAATGCCGATCTCGCTGGCGATGATCTGGGCCCAGGTGGTCTCGTGCCCCTGGCCCTGGCTCTTGGTGCCCATCCGCGCGATGCCGGCGCCGGTCGGATGCAGCCGGATCTCGCAGGAATCGAACATCGCGATGCCCAGGATGTCGCAGTTCTTCGACGGCCCGGCGCCGACGATCTCAGTGAAGAAGGAGACGCCGAGCCCCATGATCTCCCGGGTCTCGCCGCGCTTGAACGCCGCGCGCTTCTCGGCTTGCTCCTTGCGCAAGGCCGCGTAGTCCACGGCCTCCATCATCTTGCGCATGGCGGTGTGGTAGTCGCCGGAGTCATATTCCCAGCCGAGCGCCGAGTGATAAGGAAACTGCTCCGGCCTGATGAAGTTCTTCAGGCGTAGCTCGGCCGGATCCATGCCGAGTTTCTGCGCCAGAATGTCCATGCCGCGCTCGATGCAATAGGCCGCCTCGGTGACGCGGAACGAGCAGCGATAGGCGACGCCGCCCGGCGCCTTGTTGGTGTAGACGCCGTCGACGACGCAATGCGCGACCGGGAAATCATAGGAGCCGGTGACGATGTTGAAGAAGCCGGCCGGCCATTTCGACGGATCGGCGCAGGCATCGAAGCCGCCATGGTCGGCCAGCACGTGCACGCGCAGGCCGGTGACCTTGCCGTCCTTGGTCGCAGCGATCTCGGTGGTCATGTGGTAGTCGCGCGCGAACGCGGTCGCGGTCAGATTCTCGATGCGGTCCTCGACCCATTTGACCGGCTTGCCGGTGACGATGGAGGCCACCGCGGCGCAGATGTAGCCAGGATAGGCGCCGACCTTGTTGCCGAAGCCGCCGCCGATATCCGGCGCGATGACGTGGATCTTCTGTTCCGGCAGTTTTGCGATCAGCGATACCACCGTGCGGATGACATGCGGCGCCTGGAAGGTGCCCCAGATCGTCAGCTCGCCCTTGATCTTGTCGAACGAGCAGACGCACTGGCAGGTCTCCAGCGGCGATGGATGGGTGCGGTGATAGGAGATCATCTCCTTGATCGTTACGTCGGCCTTCTTGAACGCGGCGTCGGTGAGCTCCTTGTCACCGACGCTCCACTCGAAGATGTGGTTGTGGTGCTTGCGCGGGCCGTGCGAGCCCGAGGTCTTGCCGACGAGGTCCTCGCGCAGCACGGGCGCATCCGAATCCATCGCCTTGAACGGATCGACCAGCACCGGCAGCGCCTCGTACTCGACCACGACCTTGTTGACGCCGTCATCGGCGGCGTAGCGGTCGGTGGCGACGACAAAGGCGACCTCTTGGTTCTGGAACAGAACCTTGCCGTCGGCGAGCACCATCTGCACGTCGCCGGCCAAGGTCGGCATCCAGGCGAGGTTGACGGTCTTCAAGGTCTCGGCGGTGATGACCGCGAGCACGCCGGGCACTTTCAGCGCCTCCTCGGTGTGGATCGCCTTCACCCGCGCATGCGCATGCGGCGAGCGGACGAAGTCGCCGTGCAGCATGCCCGGCAGCTTGACGTCATCGACGTAGTTGCCCTTGCCTTGGGTAAAGCGGATGTCCTCGACGCGCTTGCGCCGGCAGCCCATGCCTTCGAGCGCGGCTTCGCGTTGTTCCCGCGTGGGAGTCATGTCGTTCATTCCGCGGCCTCCTGGAATTCAACGCCGTTGATCTTGGCGGCGGCGTATTGGATCGCCTTGACGATGTTCTGATAGCCGGTGCAGCGGCAGATGTTGCCGGAGATGCCGGCGCGGATCTCCGCCTCCGTCGGCGACGGATTCTCCTGCAGCAGCCGGTGCGCGCGAAGAATCATGCCGGACGTGCAGAAGCCGCATTGCAGGCCGTGCATCATGCGAAAGCCTTCCTGCAGCGCCGACAGCGATCCGTCGGCGTTGGCCATGCCTTCGATCGTGGTGATCTCGGAGCCGTTGGCCTGCACCGCGAGCATGGTGCAGCTCTTCACGCTCATGCCGTCGATGTCGATGGTGCAGGCGCCGCAATGGCTGGTCTCGCAGCCGATATGGGTGCCGGTGAGCTGCGCCTGCTCGCGCAGGAAATGAACCAGCAGCGTGCGCGGCTCGGCGAGGCCTTCGACCTCGCTGCCGTTCACCTTCATCGTGATATGGGTTTTGGGCATTGGTTGCTCCCTGAAAGATCGCGAGGCTGGGCCCGATTCGGGCCGCGTTGTGGGTGCGCTCCCCTCCCCCTTGCGGGGAGGGGTCGGGGGTGGGGGTCCACATCGGCAGTGTCGCTTGGGGCTACCCCCCTCCCCGCCCCTCCCCCACAAGAGGGGAGGGAGAAGATAGATCGTGCCGCGAGGCGATGACCGCCTGCGTGGCAATAGCGTCGACCAACTCTGTTACTTTGCCCGCCTCGCAGCGCGCTGCAGCGCGCGCATCACCATGATGCCGCCGACATGCGTGCGGTACTCGGCAGGTCCCCGCGCGTCGGAGGCCGGCTGCATGATCGCGCGCGCGGCGCTCGCCGCCGCCTTCAGCGCGGCATCGTCGAGCGTGGTGCCGATCACTGCAGTCGCCGCGTCGGTCGCCAGCAACGGCGTCTCGTGCAGATTGGTCAGTGCGATCACGCACGTCGCCACCTTGCCGCCCGCCATCGTCAGCACCACGGCGGCTGCCGCCGTCGCATAGTCGCCGACCTTGCGCTTCAGCTTCTCGTAGGCGTAGCCGTGCCTCGCAGCCGGAAGCGGGATGCTGATGCCAGTCAGGATCTCGCCGGGCTCGAGCGCTGTGAAATAAGCGCCCTGGTAGAACTCGCGCGCCGCGATCTCGCGAACGCCGTTCGGCCCTTCGAGCCGATAGGAGGCCTCCAGCGCCAGCATCAAGGCCGGCATGTCGTTGCCGGGGTCGCCATTGGCGACATTGCCGCCGAGCGTGCCGCGGTAGCGCACCTGCGGATCGGCGATCAAGAGCGCGGTCTCGTGCAGGATCGGCAGCGCCTCACCGATGTCGGCAGACGCCAGCAGCTCGGCCTGCGTGGTCATCGCGCCGATGACGAGGCGGTCGCCATCGCGGCGGATGCCCTTGAGCCCGGCGATGCCGTGCAGATCGATCAGATGCGCCGGGGTCGCCAGTCGCAGCTTCATCATCGGCAGCAGGCTGTGGCCGCCGGCGAGCGGTCGCGCGTCATCGCCGAGGTCGGCGAGCAGCTTGATCGCATCGCTGACGCTCGCCGGCCGGTGATAGTCGAACGGGCCAGGAATCATGACGTTTCCTCTCCTGTGCTGGCCTGCCTTATCGGCAAAGGCCGTCGCGTTGTTGCGGCGGGCGTTCGTGCTGCGAGAGCGAAGTGCGAACGCGGACGCATCGCGGATTGGCGCGGAGCGTCGATCGGGATCGCTGGCCGCGCAACGAAGCCGGCACGGAGAGCGGCGAAATCGCACGAAATGCGGCTGGTCGCGCACGAATTGCGTCAGCGAGGGCGACCCAATCGCGCGAGTGACGGCGTGAGCGGCCGCGCAAGACGCGCGCGCGGTGTTGCATGCGTTGCGGAGAATGGCGGCGCTCTGTTGCAGCAGCGAAACGAACGCTGAACTCAGGCCGGCCGCCGCAGCCCGAGCCGCGCCTTGACCTCGGCGACCTTGGCGCGGCTCACCGGCACGCGCGGCTTCGAGGGGCCATCGAGCTCGATGATCGCGCCCTCGCCTTCCCGACCGACGTAGATCACATGCTCGATCGCCACGATGTGGCTGCGGTGCACGCGGATGAAGCGGCCGGGATCGAGCTGCGCCTCAGCCTCGGAGATCGACCATGGGCACATCCGCTCCCGGGTGCCGTCGTGAATCCGTGTGTAGTGTGCATCGGCGCGCACGCTGCGCACGTCCCCGGCATCGATGAAATGGGTGCCGTTGGCGCCCTCCAGCGGCAGCCGCGCCGCGGTCGCGCGCGGCGGCTGGCCGATGCCCCCCAACGGCGCCGCCGTCGCCCGGCTCGGAACGGCGACCTCGACCACCGGCTCGGCCGCCGTCGCGGCCGGCTCCGGTGCCAATTGCGGCGCAGCCTCGGCAACGGCCGGCATCGGCTGCGATTGACGGCGCGGGTCCGGCACCAGCGACAGCAAAAATCCGGCGACGATGACGAAGCACAGCACGGCGACGACGATCGCGAGCGCTTGCGGCGACGCAGCAAGTCCTGTTGCGGCGTGATGGTGTCCCTCACCGATCGGCACGACATGCATTCCCAGCATCGCCGTGTAATGCATGCCGGACACGGCGATGCCGAACGCAACCGCGCTGATGGCGAGCCGTAGCCCGTCCTGCCGCGCCAGGAAGATGCGCAGGCCGCCATAGGCGGCGCCGATCGCAATCGCCACCGACAGCGCCACCAGCGCCGGATCATGCGTCAGCCCGAATGAGCCGGACAGGCCGTGCATGCCGACATAATGCATGCTGGCGATGCCGGCGCCGAGCAGCAGCGCGGAAGGGACGACGCGCCGGGGCGAGGGATCGCCGATGCTGACGAAGAACAGCGAGATGCCGATCACGAGCGCGCAGATCAGGAACGAGATGATGGTCGGCAGCACCAGATAGACGGCATCGGCCGGCAGTGGCGCCGCCATCATGCCCACGAAATGCATGGTCCAGATGCCCACCGCCAGGATGCCGGCGGCGCCGGACAGCAGCACGCGCGCATTCTCTCCCGGACCGCTGCGGATGCGCGCGGTGAGACTGAAACCGGTATAGCCACCCAGGCTCGCGATCACGACCGAGAGCGCGACGAGATAAGGATCGTATCCTTCGATCATCCTTGTCGGCCGCCCGTCGCCACGGGCAAGCCTCCTCCCAGGAGAGATTTTACAGGGGTGGCGAGGAAATTGACAACACAAGGCGGGGAGCGTGAGGGGGCGTGGTGTCGCTGAGGGTGGGGCGGACGACACGATGACTGATCGGCGCGGAGCAAGAGGCTGAATTCGAGCTCGAGCCGCGAGACGGTGAGCCCCCTCCCCCTCGCGGGGAGGGGTCGGGGGTGGTCCACGAGTCGTGCTCTCGATGATGATCACTCGTATTCGAGAGGATGACGGCGATGACACACGCCATCGCATTCGTCTTGTTCGGCAAAACCGAAGATGCACATGACGAAGTTCGGCGCCCGGAGACCCCCAACCCCCAACCCCTCCCCGCAAGGGGGAGGGGAGTTCACTGCCGTTGCCGTGAGATCTCGATCCCGGCGTTTCGATAGCGGGCGTGTGGCTAGCCTGAAGCCAGCCACACGACATCACCGCCTCAGATGATCCCCGCGGCCACCTGCCCCCGCAACCGCTCCAGGCTCAGCAGCGTCTCGGCGCAGGCGGTCGCCACCTCGATGCCCTTGGTCGCAAAATGCTTGCGGAAGAACTCGAAATGCGCCTGCGTCTCGTGGAATTGCTGCGGCGTCAGCACCGCGGAGAACACCGGCACCTCGGTGCGCAATTGCACGTCCATCAGCGCCTTGATGACGGTGTCGGCGACGAACTCGTGGCGGTAGATGCCGCCGTCGACAACGAGGCCGGCCGCGACGATGGCGGTGTAGCGCCGCGTCTTGGCCAGGAGCTGCGCATGCAGCGGGATCTCGAACGAGCCTGGCACCTCGAAGATGTCGACCCGATCGCGCGGGATGTGGCGCGCCTCGATCTCGTCGAGGAAGGCGAGACGGCATTCGGCGACGACGTCGCGATGCCAGGCTGACTGCACGAAGGCGACGCGCTGCGGCTTGCTGAAGCGCGGATGCGACGGCGCCGGTGGCGACTCGTCGGGCGGTGACGCGACCGGCGTATCCGCCGGCGGCGACGTTCCTACGGTGATGGTGTCGGTGGGCGTATCAGTAGGCGCGTCTTGCAACATCTGATTCATGGTTGTCCTCGTCAGAGACCAGAATCAGGGCACACGGAACAACGACGCCCCACGCTGGATTGCGCGGGGTGCCGGGACCCGTTCTCTTTCATCCGGACTGTGACCGTCGGCTTCGGAGTCGCACCGAATCTGCTGACCCTTCTCTGCGCGACGCGTTCCGGAGAACAGAATTCTCCAGACCCTGCCTTGCCGAGAAGGCGCTCGCGGGCTCGCGCGCTCGACCGAGAAACGCTTACCGCCGGTGGGGAATTTCGCCCCGCCCTGAGAACATCGGCCGCCCGGATGGACGGCCTGAACGAACTATGCAGGCGGTCGGCGGCTGCGGCAAGGCCTCACGCCCGCGGTCCACGACGGGCGGCCATGCAACCGCTCGCGGCCGTTCCCGCGGCCAAATCGGCTCGGACGGGGCGGTTGCGGCGAATCCGATTCCGTTTTGTTCTCATTCGGCCATGATTCCACAGGCCGGACAGGAGTTGTGGACGAAGCGGTGTTTGGCTGTGGACGGACTCGCCCCCCCGTTGCGCAGATTCCGCAAATCACATCAGTTTGTCCTCGCACGCCCGGGGTACCTCCGGGACTGCAAGCCGGGTCTCGAAGCGCCGAGAGGGCGTGGGCCGGGTCGCCGCGTATGTACCAACGAGATCAAGAAGACGAGGTCGAGACGGCATGTCCCTGCTCGAAAGCACTATCGATTCCACCGACCACCCGCTGAGCGTGGTCGAGACCATTGCGGCCGACAACAATTGGATGTTCGAGCGCTCCGGCGAGGACGAGATCACGATTGCCTCCAAGGGGCAGTGGACCGACTATCAGCTCTCTTTCACCTGGATGGCGGAGATCGAGGCGCTGCATCTGGCCTGCGCCTTCGACATGAAGATCCCCGAGGCGCGCCGCGCCGAGGTGCAGCGGCTGATCGCCGCGATCAACGAGCAGCTCTGGCTCGGCCATTTCGACATCTGGACCCACACCGGCATGGTGATGCACCGCCAGGCCCTGGTGCTGCCCGGCGGGATCACCGCGTCGGGACTGCAATGCGAGAGCATGCTGGCCGGCGCCATCCACGCCTGCGAGCGCTATTTCCCGGCCTTCCAGTTCGTGGTCTGGGCCGGCAAGTCGACCCAGGAGGCCATGGCGGCCGCGCTGTTCGATACCGACGGCGAGGCGTAAGCCGCCGCCGCTTCCTCACACGCGCTGTCGTCCCTGCGCACGCAGGGACCCATACCGCGTGATGTCCGTCTGGCGCGCGACGCTTGTCGCTCTGCCCCTGCTCCACTAGAACCGCCGGTGGTTATGGGTCCCTGCTTTCGCAGGGACGACAGCGGAGTGCGTCGTGACATCAGCGGACAACAACCTGCTTCATCAGCTCACCGGCACCATCGTGCTGGCCGGCGCCGGCAAGATGGGCGGCGCGATGCTGACCGGGTGGCTGGCCGGCGGGCTCGATCCTGCGCGCCTGGTGGTGATCGAGCCGATGCCATCGGCGGAGATCACGGCGCTGGTGGCCAGGGGCGTCCGCCTCAATCCGACGGCGCCTGCGCCGGCCGAGGTCGTCATCGTTGCCGTCAAGCCGCAGATGTTCCCCGACGCCGGCCCCGCCTTGAAGCCGTGGGTCGGCGACGCGACGCTGGTGCTGTCGATCATGGCGGGGACGACGATCGCCGGCCTGCAGCAAACGATCGGCGGCGCGGTCGTGCGCGCGATGCCGAACACGCCCGCCGCGATCGGCCGCGGCATCACCGTGGCGGTGCCCGCCGCCAACGTCAGCGCCGCGCAACGGGCGCTGACCGACGCGCTGCTGCGCGCCACCGGCGCGGTGGAATGGGTCGACGAGGAGGCGCTGATGGACGCGGTGACCGCGGTGTCCGGCTCGGGTCCCGCCTATGTGTTCCTGCTCGCCGAGGAGCTCGCCCGCGCCGGCGTCGCCGCCGGCCTGCCCGAGTCCCTGGCGACAAAGCTCGCGCGCCACACCGTGTCGGGCGCCGGCGAATTGCTGCGCCAATCGGACCTGCCGTCCGCCACGCTGCGCCAGAACGTCACCTCGCCGGGCGGCACCACCGCCGCCGCACTGTCGGTGCTGATGGGAACCGACGGCTTCCAGCCGCTGCTGACCAGGGCGGTCGCCGCGGCCACGGCGCGCTCGAAAGAGCTCGCGAAGTAGACAACCGCGAGCTGACAGCTCAGCGCGACGGCGTCGGCGGCCCGCCATGCTGCTGGCGCCATTGCAGGAACTGGCGGAACAGGGAGCTGCGCTCAGCCGGATCGTTGGACAGCTGTCCCCCGCTCTGGCGCACGAAGCTCTCGAACTGGGTCTGGCGCACGTCGGCGACCTGCGGCCGCGGCACCATGTTGCGCGCCAGCAGCCACTCGTCCGCCGCCTTGAAGCGCTTCCAGTTCGGAATGGCGGCGACGATGCTCGACTCCCGCCATTTGGGATGCCGGGGCGGCTTCATGAACTCGTCGTAGTTGGCGAAGAACGCCTCGACGAAGCGCGCCACCTTGCGATAGCGCTCGGTATTCTCCGGCCAATTGTAGCTGACGAGCAGCATGCCGATCGCCACCGTCTCGATCGTCTCGCCGGGGTTGAGCAGGTTCGGATATTCCTCGGAGGACAACGTCGTGGGCAGATAGAGGTCCTGCAGCCGGCGGTCGTAGGGGATCGTCACCAGGTGCAGCGCGCGGTTGTCGTTCCTGATGCTGCGGGCGAGCTGGAACACCTTTCCGGTGGAGACGATGTAGGCGTCGGCGTCGCCATCGATCAGCTTCTGGATCGATCTGGCATCATCGGTCGCATAGTCGAACGACGCCGTCAGCCCGAGCCGGTTGAAGATCACGCGCGCGGAATAGAAGCCGACATCGGTCGGCGCGATGATGCGCTTGCCGTTGAGGTCGAAGATCGAGCGGATCGAGGAGCGCGCGATGACATGGATCTCGTTGTGATAGAGCCGCGCGATGTAGCGGAGCTGCGAGGTGATGTCGGGGATGCCGTATTGCAGGCGGTAGAATTCGGGCACGTCGGCTGCGACCGCGCCCATGTCGATGCTCTTCAGAAACAGAATGTCGGAGACGTTGCGCACCGGTCCCTTGCCGAGCACCGGCAGCACGCGGACGTTGGTCTGATCATCGAGCACGCGCGCCATGTCCGAGCCGAACACGGAGGTGGCGCCGCCGGCCGGCGCGGTGATGATGGTGACGGTGCCGTCGTTGACGTCGGTCGGGTTGGGCAGCCGCCATACGTCCGGCCCGCTGCCGGGCGCGGGCGACAGCGACGCCGGCAGGCCGGCGGGACGTGGCGGCGCGGGTATCACGGGCGCGCCGTTCGGCCGGGCGGCCGGGGCGACAGGCACGATGATGGAGCGGGTCGCTGCCGGGCGCGGCGGCTGCGGCGGTTGTTGTTGCAGCTGCGGCCACGCCTGCGCCGATGCCTGACTCAGCATGAGTCCGGCTGCGAGCGCGGCAAGCACGACTTGCGAAGCTGCCTTCGTGACGATGGACATAGCGCAACGGCCTCCTGCACCATCGCGATGCCGCCGCAGCGTTCTCGACCAGTCCGGAGCATTCACCTCGAGGCCTGCCTGCGTCAGGCATGCGACGGGCGACCGCGGCCTCGGCTGAGACCTCGCGACAACCAATCTCGCGATGCGGAGCACGCACGAGGCCAAATGGCCACGATCGGCTCCGATCGAGTTCCACAGTTGGGTGAGGTGATTCGATGAATTTGCGGCGGGCGCCGGGATTTTGTATGACGACGTGCATATAAACCGGATATTGGACTCCGGCTGTGGCTCCGATGCAACGCCTCTTGTTTCAGGCCGCCAGCCGGTGTTGCCGTCGTGCCAGGATCAGCAGCGTCACGACGATGCCGAGGTTCAGGCCATTCCATGCGATGCCATTCGCGAAGGCCGCCGAATAGGACCCCGTGGCGTCGAAGATGACGCCCGAGACCCAGCCGCCGAACGACATGCCGAACACCGAGGCGAAGATGATGATGCCGACCCGGGTGGCGGCCTCGCGTGCCGGCATCGCCTCACGCACGATGATCGCATAGCTCGGCACGATGCCGCCCTGGAACAGGCCGAACATGCCCGAGATCAAATAGAGCGACGTCAAGCCATCGAAGAACAGATAGAACAGAAGCGCAAAACCCTGCGCCAGCGAGCCGATCAGCAACGTCCTGACGCCGCCGACACGGTCGGCGAGAAAGCCGGAGCCGATCCGGCTGACGATGCCGAGCGCCATCATCAAGGACAGCATCTGCGCGCCGACAGCGACGCCATAGCCGAGGTCGCCGCAATAGGCGACGATGTGCACCTGCGGCATCGCCATCGCCACGCAGCAGGCGATCGCGGCGATGCTGAGCAGCACGGTCAGCGCGTTGGTGGAGATCGGCAGCTCCAGTTGCGGCGGCGCCGCGCCGGCATGGTCCTGCGCGCCGGCACCGTCCATGCGCGCGCGCAGCACCAGGAGCAGCGCGCTCATCGTCACCGCGCAGAAGACACCGAGCGCGACATGGCTGGCGCGCCAGCCGATCTGCTGCACGCCCCAGTTCACCAGCGGCGGCCACACCGTGCCGGCGACGTAGTTGCCGGAGGCGACGATGGTGACGGCGAGGCCGCGATAGCGCACGAACCAGTGCGATGCCTCCGCCATCAGCGGCGCGAAGGTGACGGACGAACCGATCCCGATCAGGAAATACACCGCCTGAAACTGCCACAGCGTCACCGACGCGCCGGCGAGCAGATAGGCGGCCGCGGTGCAGGTGATGCTGAGGGCCATCGCGGTGACGATGCCGAAGCGGTCGGTGATGCGGCCGACGACGACGCCGCCGAGGCCGAAGCCGAACATCGTCAGCGTATAGGCCAGCGAGACCGCGCCGCGGCTGGCGGCGAACTCGGCCTGCACGACCGGCAGAACGACGACGACGGTCCACATCCCGGCGCCGCCGATGGAACCGATGACGAGCGCAAGCGCCAGCCGCGCCCAGGCCTGGCGCGAGTCCGGAATGAAGTGAGGCGCTTCCTCGAATCTTGGCTTCGGTGCGTGCACGATATGCGCAACCTCGTTGCCGCACCGCATCAGGTCAAGCCACATTGCTGCGGCATTGGGCATGCAGAAGCAGCGCAACAGGAGGGATCTGCACGATCACGGTCCGGCCCTCTTGGCGGAGCCGCGCTTTATCATTAGGTTGCGCGGCGGATCGGAGTGATTTGGGCGCGCATGTCGTTGGGACTGACACGGAAGATGCTGATGGTGGCGGGACGGCTGCTCGTCCTCGCTTACCTCGTCTGCGTGCTTAGCCCGGGCGTGGCGCTCGCGCTGGGCGATGGGGCGGCGCCCTGCTTCGACGAGACCGTCGTTGCCGTTGCGGCCACTCATCATGACGCGGCGCATCACGAGATGATCTTGGCGGCGATGCCGCAGGTAGAGACCGCGCACGCCCATCATCATGATCACCCTGTTGCAGACGCGGGGATGCACGCGCCAGCTCCCGCGCCGTCGCACCACGATCACAGCAAGATGCCGGGCCCCTGTTGCGCCATGATGTGCGCGGTGGGCCTCGCTGCCGCGCTGCCGGCGGTCACCCTTCCCGCTTCGTTCGCCGCCACCAGCGTGACCCCGCGCGACGAAGGCCTGCCCGGTCGCACGCCGCCGCGCCTGTATCGGCCTCCCATCGTCCTGGTCTGAGCGAACGACGCCGGCTTCGTGCGCGTGTCGCGCGCGGCTGCTCGCGATTCATCGACAGACCAAGGATACCTCATGTTGTCGCAATACATGGCGACGCCCGCTGCCGCATCTCCGGCGCGGCGCAGCCTGCCATTCTCCGTTGCCGCTTGCGCATTGACGCTGCTTGCCGCGGCGAGCCTCGGCGCCTGCCAGCCGCGCACGATCGCATTGGCCGGGGCTGATCCGGCCGATCCGGCGGCGAACGTTGCGCCCGTGCGCATGTCGGGGATCGTCGGGCCCTACACGCCGCTGCGCCCGGTCGCGCCGGCCGCCTGGAGCCAGCGCATCGACCCCGGCGCACCGCGCCCTGAGCCGAGCCGCTAAGGAGCGCCACATGCAGGGGATCATCAGGCTCGCGGCGCTCGCCGCAGCACTTGCGCTCGCAGGCTGTGCCTCGTTCTCGTCAGACGGCGGCATGAGCGCCGTCGCGGACATCACCGGCCACACCACCGGCAAGGAGGTCGCCTCCGTGAGAGGCAATGACGACGCCGAACGCGTCCGCGCTGCAACGCGCCGCCTGCTCGCCCGGCCCTTGTCGGCCGATGCCGCCGTGCAGGTCGCGCTGTTCAACAACAAGGGCCTGCAGGCGGCCTACAACGCGCTCGCGCTCAGCGAGGCGGACATGGTCGAGGCCAGCCTGCCGCCGAACCCGACCTTCTCCCTGATGCGCATCAGCGGCGACGGCGCGCTGGAGGCCGAGCGCCAGGTCGCCGGCGACATCCTGGCGCTCGCCACCTTGCCGCTGCGCTCGGAGATCGCGCGCGAGCGGTTTCGCCAGGCCCAGTTGAAGGCCGCGCTGGCGACGTTGCGGCTCGCCGCGGAGGTGCGCCGCGCGCATGTGCGCGTCGTCGCCGCCAACGAGCTGGTGGCCCTGCTGGTCGAGGCGCAATCGGCCGCGGAGGCGACCGCGAAGCTCGCCTCGAAGCTCGGCGAGACCGGCGCGCTCAACCGGCTCGACCAGGCCCGCGAGCAGGTGTTCTATGCCGAGACCACGGCCGAGCTCGCCACCGCCCGCCGTGCCGCAGGAAGCGCCCGCGAGCGGCTGATCCGGCTGATGGGCCTGTGGGGCGACGATCTGAATTTCCGCCTGCCCGACCGGCTGCCGGCACTGCCGTGCCGGCCGCTGAGCCAGCCCTTCGTCGAGGCCGATGCCGTCGGCCATCGCATCGATCTGCAGATCGCCCGCCTCGAGCTCACGGGGCTCGCCACATCGCTGCAGCTCAGCGAGGCGACGCGCTTCGTCACCCTGCTCGATCTCGCCGGCCTCGATCGCAAGACCGTCGAGCCCGACGGCCGCGTCATCCGCGAACGCGGTTACGACGTGCAGTTCCAGATCCCGATCTTCGACGGCGGCGAGGTCCGCGTGCGGCAGGCCGCCGAGACCTACAACATCGCCTTCAACCGCCTCACCGAGCGCGCCGTCACCGTCCGCTCCGAGGCGCGCGACGCCTATCGCAGCTACCGCGCGGCCTTCGACATCGCCGGCCACTACGCCCGCGAGGTGCTGCCGCTGCGCCGGATCATCAGCGAGGAGATGCAGCTGCGCTATTCCAGCATGCAGGTCGACATCTTCGCGCTGCTGCTCGAGGCGCGGCAGCGCCTGGCGTCACGCCGCGCCGCGATCGACGCCGTCAGAGACTTCTTCCTCGCCGAGGCCGAGCTGTCGGCTGCGGTCAATGGCGGAGTCGCTAGCAGCGAGGACAGCGCACAGCAGACCGCGAGCGCAGTCGCGCCCGGCAACGACTGACAGGAGAGCACGCATGTTTTCACGCCGCACACTGCTCGGCTCCGCGGCGCTGGCCGGCGCCTCCGCCGTCTCCGGCCGGGTCCAGGCCGCCGCCATTCCCGAAGCGCCTGTGATGGACAAGGCGGTGATGCAGCCCCCGCTGCATCCCAGCGCCGGCCCGGACTATCAGCCCGTGGTCACGCTCAACGGCTGGTCGCTGCCGTTCCGCATGAACGGCGACTGGAAGGAATTCCATCTCGTCGCCGAGCCGGTCACCCGCGAGTTCGCGCCCGGCATGACCACGCATCTGTGGGGCTATAACGGTCAGTCGCCGGGCCCGACCATCGAGGCGGTCGAGGGCGACAAGGTCAGGATCTTCGTCACCAACAGGCTGCCGGAATACACCACCGTGCACTGGCACGGCGTCATCCTGCCCTGCGGCATGGACGGCGTCGGCGGCCTGACGCAGCCGCACATCAAGCCGGGCAAGACCTTCGTCTACGAGTTCGAGATGAGGCACGCCGGCACCTTCATGTATCACCCGCATGCCGACGAGATGGTGCAGATGGCGATGGGCATGATGGGCATGATCGTCGTGCATCCGCGCGGGCCGCAGCCGCCGCCGCCGCCGGTCGACCGCGACTTCGTGTTCGTGATGTCGACCTATCGCATCGAGCCCGGCAGCTACCTGCCGAAGGTCACCGAGATGACCGACTTCAACATGTGGACCTGGAACGCGCGGGTGTTTCCCGGCATCGATCCCCTGCCGGTGCGGCTCGGCGATCGCGTCCGCATCCGCATCGGCAATCTCACCATGACCAACCATCCGATCCACCTCCACGGCCACAAGTTCAAGGTGATCGGCACCGATGGCGGCTGGCTTCCCGAAACGGCGCAATTGCCGGAGACCACGACCGACGTGCCGGTCGGCGCGGTGCGCGTGCTCGACTTCACCGCCGACAATCCCGGCGACTGGGCGTTCCACTGCCACAAGTCGCATCACACGATGAATGCGATGGGCCACGACATGCGCAACCTGGTCGGCGTGCCGCGCAAGGAGCTGGCCGCCGCCGTCGGCAAGCTCGCGCCCGACGGCATGGTGATGGGCAACACCGGCATGGCGATGGGCAGCATGGAGATGCCGGCGCCCGACAACACGCTGCCGATGATGACCGGCAGCGGCCAGTTCGGCCCGATCGAGATGGGCGGCATGTTCACGACCGTGAAGGTGCGCGAGGGCCTCGCCCGCGACGACTACCGCGATCCCGGCCCTTATCAGTTCCCGCAGGGCAGCGTGGCCTATGAGGTCGCAAGCGCACCGGAGCCGGTGCGGCGAAGCGACGGCCCACCGACGCAGGTCCGCACCCAGCGCTGAATTCACCAAGCACCGCATCAACCGACGACCACCATCAGGAGATCTCCATGAAGACTGCATTCGCGATCAGCGCACTGGCGGCGGCCGCTCTGATCGTCGCACCGGCCCGTGGCCATGAGCAGCACGGATCGCGCGGCTATTCCGCCGGCGAGCCGGGCGATCCCAAACAGCCGTCACGCACCATCGAGGTGCTCCTGAGCGAGATGGAGTTCACGCCGGTGCGCATCGAGGTCAAGCGCGGCGAGCAGATCCGCTTCGTGCTGCGCAACGCCGGCAAGGAGGATCACGAGTTCCTGCTCGCCACCAAGGCCGAGAACCTGAAGCACGCCGCGGTCATGAAGAAGCACCCGCATATGGAGCACGACGAGCCGAACGGCGCCCGGCTCGCGCCGAACAAGACCGCCGAGCTGCTGTGGCGGTTCACCAAGCCCGGCACGTTCGAATATTCCTGCCTGATCCCAGATCATCGCGAGTTCGGCATGACCGGCCACGTCGCCGTGAAGTGACGGATGAAGCCGTCTTGACAACGCGTAGGGCGGGTCAGCGCCGCGTCATCCGCCCTACGCCTCGCCATGAGTTCACCAGTAGAAGGAAACACATCATGAAGACGTTCTCTCAGCTCACGACCGCCGCCGCGTTGGTTCTCGCTCTCGCGACCCCTGCCCTCGCCGCCGAGGCGATCAGCGGCGACGTCAAGAAGGTCGATGAGGCCAACGCCAAGATCACCCTCCACCACGGCCCGGCCAAGAGTCTCGGCATGGACGAGGCCATGACCATGGTCTACCGCGTCAAGGACGCCGCGCTGCTGAAAGGCCTCAAGGCCGGCGACAAGGTGAAGTTCGAGGCGGTCGAGGACGCCTCCGGCTACACGGTGACGAAGATCGAGAAGGGCAAGTAGCAACAGGCATCCGGCTGCTTTGCCCAACCGCTACAGCCTCGCCCGGGCGAATATCCCCGTGATCCAGTCGAGGAACACGCGCAGCCGCAGCGTCATCTGCCGGTTCTGCGGATACAGCGCGTGCAGCGGCGTCGGTGATGGCGGCGTGTCGGCGAGGATCTCGACCAGGCTGCCATCCGCCAGATCCGGCGCGAAGCGATAGCGCGGCGCCTGCACCAGGCCGAGGCCGAGCCGGGCGAGGTCCATCATCGTGTCGGAATTGTTGACCGTGACCCGGCTCGGCAGAACCAGATGGCGCAGCGTGCCGCCGCAGGTGAATTCGAGCGGCAGCACCTCGCCGGTACGCGACGAGATGAAGCCGACCATGCGGTGGCCGTCGAGATCATCAGGTCCAGCCGGCGTTCCGTGCTCGCGCAGATAGGCCGGGCTGGCGACGGTGATCTCCTCGATCGTGCCGAGTCGGCTCTGGATCATGCCGCTCGCCTCCGGCTCGCCGGAGCGGATCACGCAATCGACACCCTCACGCACGAGATCGACCAGGCGGTCGCCCTGGCCGATGCGCAGATCGAGCTGCGGATGCGCGGCAAGAAACGCGGGCAGATGCGGCAGCACGAACGTCCGCGTCAGCAGCGGGTGCGCGTCGATGCGCAGCAGGCCACGCGGGCGCGAGTCGCGCAGTGCAGTCTCGGCCTCCTCGATGTCGGCGAGGATGCCGACGCAGCGCCGGTAGTACTCCTCGCCATCCAATGTCGGGGTGACGTGGCGCGTGGTGCGCTCGATCAGCCGGATGCCGAGCCGCGCCTCGAGCTCCTTCAGCACCTCGCTCGCCGTCGAGCGCGGCAGGCCGAGATCGGCGGCCGCGGCGGTGAAGCTGCGGCGCTCGACGACGCGAATGAACAGACGCATGGCATCCAGGCGATCCATAGCGATTGTTCGCCCAGACCGACATCTGATGTCAAGCCAAGGCCGATTATACGGACGAGGCGATCAGCTATGTCCGCTCGCATTGAAAAGAGGGAGACTGACCATGCCCAATTCTTCATCCCAGGTCGCGATCATCACCGGCGGCTCGCGCGGGATCGGCGCGGCCATCGCCGAACGCCTCGCCGCTGATGGCGTCGCGGTCGTCATCAACTACGCCCGGGCCGAGCAGGCCGCGGCGCACATGGTGCAACAGATCGAGGCGACCGGCGGCCGCGCGCGCGCCGTGCAGGCCGACGTTGCCGATCCCGCCAGCGCGGCGGCGCTGTTTGATGCCGCCGAGCAGGCCTTCGGCGGCGTCGACATCCTGGTCAATAATGCCGGCACGATGGCGCTCGGCGCCTTCGCGGAGCTGAGCGACGCAGATGTCGCGCGCCAATTCGAGGTGAATGTCGCGGGCGTGTTCCGAACCCTGCGCGAAGCGGCGCGGCGGCTCCGCGACGGCGGCCGCATCGTCAATTTCTCGTCCAGCGTGGTCGGGCTGTATCAGCCGCGCTACGGCGCCTACGCCGCCACCAAGGCCGCGGTGGAAGCCATGACGCATGTGCTCGCCAAGGAGCTGGCGCGGCGGAGCATCACGGTCAACGCGGTGGCGCCCGGCCCCACCGAGACCGAGATGTTCCTCAACGGCAAGACCGACGAGCAGCTGCGCGCGATGGCCGCAGCGAACCCGTTCGGCCGGTTCGGACAGCCGCGCGAGATTGCCGATGTCGTGGCCTTCCTGACGAGCCCGGAGGCCGCCTGGGTCAACGGCCAGGTTGTGCGCGTCAATGGCGGCGTGATCTGACGCCGCGCTGCTGTCACCCTCCGGCCGATGCCGGCCCAACGCCAAAGGAGTTCTCATGCCGTTCGCCAACATCAAAGTGCCGCAGGCCGCGCTGACCAAGGCGCAGAAGGAGGAGATCGTGCATCGCGTGACCGCGATGTTCGTCGACTATTTCAGCGAGGCCGCGCGACCGCACACGATGGTGCTGATCGAAGAGGTGCCCGACGGCGGCTACGGCCGCGCCGACGAGGTGTTCGTGATCCCGCAAGCCTATCGCGCGACGACGTGAGCCGCGGGCCGCGACCGCTCGCGCAACGGTCGCCAAACGGGCAGGCATGGGCGGATGAGCAGCAGTATCATCCGCCCTCCCCCGCGAATGCATCGGAAGCGCACGTCGACGGAACGCGCACCGATCTGTCGGCAGCTTATGGCTGCGCCGATGTTCCGATCGTATGATCCACCGCGTCGCGCGGAGCCCGCCATGAAGGCCTATCTCGTCCTCGATCTCGCCATTCACGACCACGCCTCGTTCAAGGCCTATATCGATGCGATCCCCGCCTTCATCGCGAGGCATGGCGGCCGCTACATCGTCCAAGGCGCGGTGCCCACGCCGGTCGAAGGCAGCTGGACGCCCGAGCGGATGGTGATCCTGGAATTCCCGTCGCGCCAGACCGCCACCGACTTCCTCGGTGATCCCGAGATCCAGCACCTCTTCGCGATCCGTCACCGGACCACGACGAGCCGGCTGGTGCTGGTCGACGGCTGCACGGCGTGAGCGCGCGTTGCAATGTCGTGCCGGACGACGGTGCCCTTCTAAGGAAGATCCCTATCGTCGGTGTGACATCCGCAGTTGGTGGATCGCGCGGCGCTGATCCACCCTGCGCGAGCTGCCCCGTCATTCCCCGGGGCATTCGCGGGGCGCGACAAGCTCCTTCCGTCATCCCGTTAACCATTTACTAACCACGGCGCGGGCAAGCTTTGCCGCGTCGCGCTGCGCGTGGCCGGTGACCGGACGACCACAGGACATCCTGGGCTTTGCTGCCGCCGGGCATGGCGGCGCCCCGGTTGCCGGCCGCAGCGCATCGCTGCGGCGTCCGACGCCATGCCGTCCTGTCTGTCCGGAGACCCATGTCCTTGAGCACCGTCGGTTCGCGCGCCTTCCAGAAGGCACGACAGGAAAAGAAGCAGAAGAAGCTCGTCGAGGGGCAGTTGGCGGTGGCGTTCAAGGCCTTCCAGGCCGGACGCCAGGCGGAGACGCAGGCGCTGTGCGCGAAGCTGCTGCAGGAGGTCCCCGGCTGCTTCGATGCCATGCATCTGCTCGGCGTGTCCCTGGTGTCGTCGGCACGCTTCGCCGAGGCCACCGCCTTCCTGGCGCAGGCCGTGGCGATGGAGCCGAATTCCGCCGACGCGCAGTCCAATCTCGGCTGGGCGCTGGTCAATTGCGAGCGCTACGAGGAGGCGCGCGCCGCGCTGGAGCGATCGCTGGCGCTGCGCCCGAATGCGCCGATCACCTTGCGCAACCTCGCGATCGCGCTGCTGCGGCTCGGACAGGGCGAGGCCTCGCTCGCGGCCGCGACGCGGGCCCTCGAGCTCAAGCCCGACGACGTCGATGCCTGGTGCAATCGCAGCGTCGCCGAGCTGATGCTGCGGCGCTGGGACGCCGCTGCCGCCAGCGCCGAGCGCGCGCTGGCCTTCAACCCGAACCATTTCGAGGCCACGGTCAACAAGGGTCTCGCGCATCTCGAGCTGCACCATTTCGAGCTGGCGGAAGCGACCTTCAATGCGGCGCTGGCCGCACGCCCGTCCCATGCCGAGCTGCGGGCGCATCGCGGCCGGCTCTACATGATCTCCGGACGCACGGCGGAAGCCGAAGCCGATTTCGACGCCGCCGTGACGCTCGATCCCCATCTGCAACTGGGATGGCAGGGCAAGGCGCAGATCTGCATCCTCAACGGCAACGTTGCGCAGGCGATGGCCGCCTGCAAGCGCGTGCTCGACACCAATCCGAAGGCGCAGGTCGCGCTCACCTTGCTCGGCGCCTGCCGCGGCCGGCTCGGCGACGTCGCAGGCGCCATCGCGCAGTTCGACCAGGCGCTCGCGGTGCAGCCGGACTACGACGAGGCGATCACCAAGAAGATCTTCTATCTCGACTTCCTGCCCGGCGCCGACTTCGCGGTCCAGCAGGCGGCGCGGCAGTATTGGTGGATGGCGGTCGGCTCGAGATTCCCGCGCCGCAAGCTTGCGCCGCGCTCGCTCGATCCCGACAGACGCATCGTCGTCGGCTACGTCTCGGCCGACTTCCGCATGCATTCGGCGGCCTTCGCCTTCCTGCCCGTGCTGCGCGGCCACGACAAGACGCAGGTCCAGGTCAACTGCTACTCGACCTCGCCGCGGCACGATTCCTACACCGCGACGTTCCAGTCGATTGCCGACCTCTGGGTCGAGGCCTCGAGCCTGTCCGACGACGAGCTCGCCGACCGCATCCAGGCCGACGGCGTCGACATCCTGGTCGATCTCTCCGGCTACACCACGGGCACGCGCATGCCGGTATTCGCGCGCAAGCCGGCGCCGATCCAGGTCACGGCCTGGGGCAGCGGCACCGGCACGGGCCTTGCCACCATGGACTACTTCTTCGCCGATCCGGTCACGGTGCCCAAGAGCGTCCGGCCGCTGTTCGCCGAGCACGTCCACGACCTGCCGTCGGTGATCACGATCGATCCGGTGCTCGACGTTCCGCCGGCACCGCTGCCGATGCTCACCAACGGCCACGTCACCTTCGGCGTCTACAACCGCATCGACAAGATCTCCGACGCGGCGATCGCGCTGTGGGCGCGGCTGCTCGCCGAGATCCCCGACGCGAAGCTCGTCGTCAAGCATCTCGCGCTCAACGATCCCGCGGTGCGCGACGGGCTGCTCGCCCGCTTCGTCGCACACGGCGTGCCCGAGGCGCGCATCCTCTGCCTCGGCGCCAGCGAGCGCGTCGAGCATCTCAAGTCCTACGAGCGCATCGACATCTCGCTCGACCCGTTCCCGCAGAACGGCGGCATCTCGACGTTCGAATCGCTCTACATGGGCGTGCCGGTCGTCGCCAAGCTCGGCGCCGGCGCGGCCTCGCGCGCCGCCGGCGGCATCCTGACCGCGGCCGGCCTCGCTGACTGGGTCGCCGACGATGATGACGGCTACATCCGGATCGCCAAGAGCTTTGCCACGCAGCCCGAGCTGCTGGCGAAGCTGCGGGCGGAGCTGCCCGGCCTGGTCGCACGCTCGCCGGCCGGCGACGTCGCCAACTACACGCGCTGCGTCGAGGCCGGCTATCGGCAGTTCTGGCGCGACCATTGCGCCAAGGCAAGCAAGGCCGGCGCCTGATCGCGCCGGCATCGCCGAGGTCAGCATCTCGCAGCAGGCCTAGAGGCCCGATCGCAAGAACGTCCCGCGCGCGCACGAGCCGCGCTCACGACGGTCCGGCTTCGACCGCTCCCTGCAACCGCAAGCTGCACCGGTTTCCAGCGAGCCATTGTGGCCGCGTGCGATGAGGCGACGACTCTCGGACTGATATCGCGGCGTTTCTCCGTCCAGACCGAGGCGCAATCAAGCCTATGGCTTTTTGGTGGCAAGGATGCGCCTCGCAGCAGCCCCGGCTGCGCCCAACCGGCGAGTAGTAGACCTCATTCCTCAACCAAGGAGATAATGCGCGAAAATCGGCCGCGCCTCACGATCGCCGTGCGGCCGGCAACGGAGGAATTTGGGGCATGCGGGTCGCGTTGTTGAGTTGCGTCGTTGCGGCGGGATTGAGTCTGGTGGCACCGTTGCTGCCGGCCATGGCACAGACGGCGCGGACCGGAAGGCCGGCGGCGGCAACGGCCGCCGCGGCCGGCGAAGGCGGCAAGCTGCAGGAGTCCAACGAATGGACGGTCGGCGTCGCCGGCGGCCTGCTCGAAGGCACCAACATCCGTTTTGCGGCCGAGATGGCCAAGGTGCTCGACGACCGCCCGAACCTGCGCGTGCTGCCGATGGTGACCTACGGCGCGCTCGGCAACATCGAGGACCTGCTGTATCTGCGCGGCGTCGACGTCACCATCACCTCGGCCGACGTGCTCGATGAGTTCGTCCGCAACGGCACGCTCGCCAACATCAAGAACCGGATCCGCTACATCTGCTCGTTCTACATCAACGAGATGCACGTCTACGTCCGCCCGGAGATCAGGACGCTCGAGGATCTCGCCGGCAAGAAGGTCTCCTTCAACACCGTGGGCAGCGCCGCCAACCTCACCGGCGGCATCGTGTTCGACCGGCTCAAGATCGGCGCGGAGAAGGTGTTCATCAACAATTCGGTGGCGCTGGAGAAGATGCGCAGCGGCGAGATCGCCGGCGTCGTCCACGTCACCGGCAAGCCGACCGATCTGTTCGCCAAGTTCAAGCCGGAGCCGGGCTTCCACTTCCTGCCGATTCCGTTCGCGCGCAGCCTGCAGGACTACTACGTGCCGACCAAGCTGACCTCGCAGGACTACCCCAATCTGCTCAAGCCCGGCGAGAGCGTCGAGACCATCGGCGTGCCGCAGGTGCTGGCGGTCTACAACTGGCCGCCGGAGACCGAGCGCTACCGCCGCGTCGCGCGCTTCGTCGACTATCTGTTCAAGCGGTTCGACCAGTTCAAGCGGCCGCCGTTCCACCCCAAATGGAACGAGATCAGCCTCTCCTCCTCGCTGCCCGGCTGGACCCGCTTCCGCGCCGCGGAGGAGCTTTTGGCCAGCACGCGCGCGCCGCAGGCCGACGGCGCCGCCATCAAGCAGCAGTTCGACGAGTGGATGAGCGCAAGGGCGCCGACCGGCGGCCGGCGAATGAGCGAGGACGAAACAAGGGTGCTGTTCGAGCAGTTCCGCGACTGGATGAAGCGCGACGGCGGCCAGCCGGCGCGGTAGCGCCGATGGTTCTGGCGTAGAGCATGATCCGGAAAAGTGGAAACCGGTATTCCCTCGCGACAAACGCCGAAGGCGTTTGCGCGGAGATCATGCTCAACAAAGAGATGAGGCTACGGCGCAGCCGGCTTGGCGCGCAGCGCCGGCGGCGTGTCCGGCTGCGCCAGCGGATGGGCGGACGCGAAGGCCGGCAGCGCCATCGCGGCCTCGACGACGCGCTGCACCGTCGGCGTCGCGGCGAGGTCGAGGCCTTTATTGCGCGCGTAGACGGCGTGGCCGGCGAGGCAGATGTCGGCCATCGTCGGCGCATCGCCATGGCAGAACCGGCCGGTCGCGACATGGCCTGCAAGCTGGGCCTCGATCGCGACCAGCATCTCCGCCGTCCAGTGCCTGAGCCAGGCCGCGCGTGCCGCGTCGTCCACGTGCAGCACCTCGGTGAGATAGCGCTGCACCCGCGGCGTCGTCAGCGGATGCGCATCGCAGGCGATCATCGCCGCCAGTGCCCTCACCCGCGCGCGCCCCTTGGCATCGGCAGGCAGCAGCGCCGCGCCCGGACAGGCTTCGTCGAGATATTCGAGGATCGCCAGCGACTGCGTCAGCACGGTGCCGTCGTCGAGCACCAGCGCCGGCAGCGCCATCTGCGGATTGAGCGCGGCATAGGCCTCGTCCCGCTGCTGCTGCCGGTCGACATCGACCGCAACCTGCTCATAGGCGATGCCCTTGAGGTTGAGCGCGATGCGCACGCGAAAGCTCGCAAGCGACTGCCAGAACGAATAGAGCTTCATGCGGGTCCCCCTTCACCTCAATATCGCATTTCAGCAACCAATATCGTTTCGATGAAGGCGCCCGCCGCTTCCGAATCGTCTTGCCCGAGGCTCGTCCCGTCACTCCGCGCCCGGCGTGAAGTCCTGGTCGGCAACACCGGCGGTCTGCGGCACCTTGATGACCACGGCGGCGCGATTGAGCGCCTGGTGGCAGGAATTGCAGGCGGCCGTGAGGTCGGCATAGGAGCGCTCGAAGCGGCCGATGTCCTTCTGCTTGATGGCCTGCGCCAGCTCGTCGAACGGCTGCTGCGTCACGGCCGTCGTCATGTCGGCGAACGAATTGCCCTCGACCAGCGGCTGCGCCCGGCTGACACGGTTGAACGCGCCCTTGAGATTGCCGAGCTCATAGGCGCTGAACGCCCAATTGCCGCTATGGCCGGCGATCCAGAGCCTGAGATGGCGAGGCTGGATGGTCGCGATCATCAGGTCGCTGACGGTCGGCAGATAGGCCGGTGCTGGTGCGGGCGTCGGCGTCTCCGCCCTTGGCGCGGCGATCGCGATCAGCGATGCAAGCCCGGCAAGGCCAGCGGCCGTCACTATCAGCCGCAGACCATGGCGGAGCTTCGGTCGATGCATCTTCGGCTCTCCTGAAAGAAATTTAGAAGCCTTCTAAAGAGCAACATCCCGCATCGCCAATCGCAATCGCTGATCGCAGCGATCAGAAAAACTTGAAGCGTCACGCAGCGCGACGCGCATGATCCGGCCACATTGCCTGATGCGGTGGGCACCATCGGCCCGCGCCCCCTCCAGGTCCAACTGGAATCGCCTGCAACCTCCGCGAATGGAAGCGGCGGATCACCCTGCCGATCCGCGCCAAGGCGCGATGAGACAGAGTTGATCGAGCCTGAGCAAAACCGCGAGAGCTCCTCCAGGTCTCCCTGCAATTCTTGATTGATCGAAACAATCTGATTTCTTTTTTCCAAGTTGCTCGATCATCCCTGCGTCGGTGAGCGGTCAATGCGATGCGCCGCTTGCGGAGCGCGTCGCCGCGGTGCCTTGCGGGCCATGGCGGCAACACCCGGACGCCGACCGCCGCGGCCTGGTGATGACGCTTCGATGCCGTCCGGCCGTCGACAGAGAGCTCAGTTCACGCTCGACAGGAAGCCGGCCAGGATTGTCCGGCTCTGGCTCAGCGTCTCGATCCGTTGATCGATCAGGCCAACCTGCTCGGCCAAGATGCGTCGCAGATTGTCGCATGGCGTAAAGGCCGGCTGGTCGCTCTTCACGCATGGCAGCAACTGCTGGATCGTCTCCAGCGTCATCCCGGCCGCGCCCAGCAATTTGATCCGCCGCACGGTTTCCTCTTCCGCCGGGCCATAGTCGCGATAGCCGGCATCGGTCCGTCGCGGCGCCAGCAATCCCTGGTCTTCGTAGTAACGCAGCATCCGGACGCTGACCCGCGTCCTCCGGGAGAGCTCGCCAATCTTCACCTGAAAACCTCTTGACCCTGACAGCGCTGTCAGACCTTACAGAGTCTGCTCATCCAGGTGAATGCCCTTGGAAAGGAGCAACCATGAAAGCCTATCATGTGAATGGCCATGCCGGCGCCGGTCGCCTCGTGCGGGTAGACGTCCGCAAGCCCGAACCCAGCAATGGCGAGGTCCGCATCCGCGTCGAGGCGGCGAGCCTCAACTACCGTGACCTCATCATCCTCGACCGCGCGGGCCAAGACGGGCTGGATGGCCGCATTCCGCTTTCCGACGGCGCAGGCGTCGTCGATGCCGTGGGCCCCGATGTCGTCCAATGGCAGGTCGGTGACCGGGTCGCCGCGTCGTTCTTTCGCGACTGGGTCTCGGGTCCGTTCAAGACCGACTACGTCGCGTCAGCGCTGGGCGGCAGCACGATGGATGGCATGCTGGCGGAGCATGTCGTGCTGCCGGCCACGGCGGTGGTCGCCGTGCCGGAGCACCTCACGTCGATCGAGGCCGCGACCCTGCCCTGCGCTGCCGTCACGGCCTGGCATGGCCTCGTCACGCGCGGCGGAATGGGCCAAGGTGACACGCTGCTGGTGCAGGGCACCGGCGGCGTCGCGCTGTTCGGCCTCCAGTTCGCCACCGCGCTGGGCGCGCGTGCGATCGTGATCTCGTCCTCGGATGAGAAACTCGCCCAGGCCAAGGCGCTCGGGGCTGCGATCCTGATCAACTACCGCGACACGCCTGACTGGGATGCGGCACTGATGACGGCGACCGACGGCCAAGGCGCCAGTCATATCCTCGAGCTCGGCGGCCCCGGCACCTATGACCGGTCGATGCGATCGGTCGCCTCGGGTGGCAAGATCGTTCAGATCGGCGTCTTGACGGGATTCGGCCCGAAGCCCGACCTCGCGCGCCTGCAGTGGGAAAATGCCGACATCATCGGCGTCACCGTCGGATCGGTCGACCATTTCACGGCGATGAATCGTTTCCTGATTGACCATGCGATCCACCCGATCGTCGATCGGGTGTTTGGCTTCGACGAGGCCCCCGAGGCGTTTGCCCATCTCCGGTCCGGCTCGCATTTCGGCAAGATCGTTGTGAAGCTGTAGGCGAGGGGCAATGGCCGGCATGATCATGGGCGGATCGGCTCATGGCGGCCAGCGCTGCCGATGCCGCCATCTCAGGATGGCCGGCCTTGCGCATTTAGTGCAGCGTCACTGTAACCACTGTTGTGCTTGCGTTCGGTCGGTTGCTGCGAGCGCAGAGGCAGCGATCAATGTCCCGAGGACAGTCAAGGCGCTTGTCATGTTTCTTCCCATGCTGGCCGTCTTGTTATGAGAGAGCCTACCGGAATGACGGCCGTTCACTGGCCTCGGTCAAATCACTATCTGATGGTGGCCTGAAAGAGTTCGTTCCGGTCGGCTTCCGTCGCGTTGGGGGGAAGCAATGCGTCTCGCATCAGGCGCCGCTTCCGCTCCAAGAGCGCGTGCAAATTCTGATCGAACGAAGCAGTCGACTCCGGAAGCAACGCAAGGGGGATGTGTACCTCCACATCGCGTGTCTGGCCAATGCGTACGACACGGCCAGTGCATTGATCTTCCACCGCCGGATTCCACCAGCGAGAAAGATGGATGACGTGATTGGCGTGCGTCAGCGTCAATCCGACTCCTCCCGCGCGAGGAGAGAGAATCATCGCGTCAAACTCATCAGGGCCAACTTGGAAACGATCAACCCTCGCCTGTCGGACTGCGCCTCCAACGTTACCGTTGATGATCATCGGAGGGGCAGTCATGCCGTATCGGCGCTGAATAATTCCTGCCAATCGAGCCTGCAAATCAAGGTCATCCAGGAATATTAGAACCCGCTCGCGACGCTGAGCGATCAAGTCGAGCGCATCGAATGCGATCCGCATCCTCGCCGAGGCTTCGATAAAGTCGCTATCCGACATAAGCGGACTTCCACCAGGATGAAGAGATACTGCTCTCATCCGCTGAAGTATCTCAAGAACTCCACCAGGCTTGCTGATTTGGCGCGCATCATCGATAGCCGCCTTGTATTGGGCCAGTTGCGCGCCCGCCATTACGGCTTTCGAAACGCGCTGTATGGGTCGCGGCAAATCAGGAAGCTTGTCTTCCTTGAGACGACGCAGCAGAAGGGGCGCCCGTCCGCCATGCCAAACATCAAGGGATGATTTTAGGCGTTGAAGGCGCTCAAGGTCGGGATCCTTCTCGTAGGTGGCGCTAAAACTTTTCAAATCGCCCAAGCAAGCCGGATGAACAGCGTCCGTAATACACCAAAGATCGGCCAGCCGGTTCTCAACGGGCGTTCCCGTCAAAGCAATCCGAAACTCTGCGTTCATCGCTTTCGAGGCATCCGTTACTCGCACACCGGGCGTTTTAATCTTTTGGGCTTCATCAAACAGCAGGGCCGAAAATCGGACTTGGCCGAAATCCCGGTCATAATCCCGCAGCGTTTCGTAGGTCGTCAGTACCCAATCAGCCCGGCGAAGCTTTTCAACATCGATGCCGGGTCGCCCCTCCGGCGCACTCTTGCGGATATTCGCGAGGGCTCGTCCATAAGCCTGAACACAGGATCCAAGGCCGGGCGCAGAAAGATGGCGATCGTGTTCCGCCCGCCAGTTCTCAAGCAGGCCCGTTGGTGCCACGACCAATATCGGCGCGCGGTCGATTGCTCGTGAATCCATTCCCTCTCGCAACCAAGCGAGAAATGCCAGACTTTGGAATGTCTTTCCGAGCCCCATGTCGTCCGCAAGAAGAACTCCGGGTCGACCGCCTGCCCATGCCTTTTGAAGCCAATCCAGCCCTTCGACCTGATGATGCTTGAGTCGCGAGGCAAGGCCAGTGGGCTGCCCGAGCGGCGGCGCAGATCGCTTGGAAAAGTTCGCTTCGACCTGGATCTCCTGCTCGTTCGGTTTAATAACCAGCGCTTCTTTTTCCGAAGCTGCATTGGACTCTTTTCCAGGCGGTGACGCAAAATCCTTCGTCTGATCAAGCGGCGACCGGGCCACCTTCAGGGCTTCGAGCGCTGCAAGCGCTTCGTATGATGCAGGGACGTCAATCACTCGTCCCGCAACATCTAACGATACGGTCTTTTGATTGGCTCCAATGGCATTCTCGATGCGCGCCCTTAGTTGATCGGCTTCTTCATCGGATAGTGGAACGGTCTCTGCGCCGATGACGATGCCAGCTGCGCTAGCTGCGCCACGCCGACCTTGCGTATCGTCGCCAATTTCTGGACCAAACCAGTTTGTTGTCCCTAGCCTTATCCAGGGAAGAACTCGTCGTTGCCAAAGCCCTAGCCCAATCACTCTTTCCGCATAGCTCGAGGTCTCACGGAATACCGATTCAATAACCGTCTCCTCCGTATCGTCGCCCAAAGCCTCTCGCAAAAATGCCCTAGGTGATGCTAGGAGAGCTCGCTTTGTCGCAATGGGCGAGGATTGAACTCTCCGGACTTCCGCGAGCGCCTTCCGTAGCGGTGGCGAGAGAACAAGGTATTTTCCTTTTCCGAGCGCGTATACCGACCGAGCTGTCCCGAAACGATTGAACTGATCGCGACCAAAGGCAACTTGCTCGTCAGCCGACAGAAGCCAATCATCGGGATTTCCACCGGCTCGATGAAGGATGGGCTCAAGCTTAGCGTCGCTTCCGGCCCCGACTAAATCCAATGAGAATGCGTCCGCAACCGCGATGGCTATTTCGCCAATGAGTCCGGTCGTCTCAACTGAAGCCGACGAAATAGCCGCGGGAAGCACCTCGCGTAACGAGGAGATGGCCTTGAGACGCTCTGCCAAATCGTCATCGGGCAGCGCATGTAGGCGATCCACTCCCTCAGCAATCTCAAACAGCGCATCCGGCAACCGCTGCCAAGCGTTGCCGACACGCAGCCAAGCACCCGTTCGTTTGGCGCCGACTATCGGCTGCCCAGCAGCACGCCGCCAACTCTGTCTTATGCTGAAATCCGGACGAGCAATTATCCCCGTCGTTTCGAGATGACAGACGACGTCAGAGATCGGTGGCAGCCCTAAACTCTTGGCTTCGCTGGCCGACAGAGATGCAACCGCTCGATGCTCGATGAGTATCGTGTCGTCTTCCGAGATCGCAGCACCAGCCGCGATGAGACGCTGCGCGAGATCGACACCGGGAAGCAGAGACGCTGGCGCCTCGATCGACCATGAATCCGCGGGAATATTGCCGCGAGGGCCTGCCATGCGGAGTTCAGTCGCCTCGGGTGTTACCTGATAGTCGAAGCGGTAGCTCATCGGGGCCACCAATCCTTAGGCCCAAGCACTATCTGCGTTCGCCGGGCAAGGAGTTCGGCCGCGCTTCCCTGCCATTGATTGCGGTCAGACCCGATATGGCTCAGACCCATTCCATCAGACGACCCATTCGATCCAAACCTGGCACTAGGTGGGAAGGGGAGGCCTTTTCCGGTCAATTCGGCTCGTGTGTATCTCGCGCGACCGAGTTGGGGCGCATTTGACCAATCTGCCGGCCAAGCGCGGAGCTTTCCATTATGACTCCATTCGCAAAATACCAAGCCTTTTACTCGCAGGAGCAGCACGGCCTGATCGCCGCTCGCTCCATCAAGCCTGGCAAAGGCTCTTTTCAGATCCTCTACAGCGCGAGCTGAGGCGTAGATTCGGCTTCCCAGAGCAAGCCAGGCCTCAATGGTCGCATCCTTCTCCAGACACGCTGACCAAAATGCCTCTCGATATCGCCAATGGGCATCTAATGCGTGATCAGAGATAAGGCCAAAGAACGCCTTCAATGACGCGCGAGTTAGCCATCGACGCATCAGATTGGTCGCGTGCACGCCAGCTTCCTGCCAGCGTTGCGGCTTCAAGCGAGGATCGTCGAGATGCTCTAACAAGAAGTCTTGGATCTGAAAGCGAATTGATTCGTCTGGTTCATCTTCTGCCTCAAGCCAGGGCCTCAACAGGCCCCGAGCCATTTCGCCGCGGGACTTTGGCTCGGCAAAACGGAGGCTACCTTGGGGTGCCAAAAACGCCAGGATACGCTTCAGTGTTCGGTCTGCATCCGATCTCGTCAAAGAAACCGAAGCTTTCGCAACGATCTCCTTCTGCACCGCGCGCATATAATTTCCGGCGGCGCGCAACGGATCGTCAAAACCGACCGCGGACAACTCTGCATCGAGCGCTTCTGGACCTAACATTATCCGACGAGCAAGCTTTCGCGGCCCCTCTTTGGTGTCAAATAGTTCGACTCTACGATCGGCATCTCGCCAAGATTCCAAGCGCGGATTCGGCCGCATGACCAAGAGCTGTCGTATGGCCATACCGGTGGGCCCGACACTAGGGTTCTCAAGCGAAAACGCCCTGAGCCAAGCTTCAATCAGAGCATGCGCGGTCGCATTTGACTTGTAAGCCTGCGCCCAGACCGCCTCTACCAGACCCGGAAGATCTGCAAGAGGCTGCTTCTCAGTCCAAAGAAGCCACACTGAAGCACGCAAATCACTTCGCAAGTATTGACCAGTACCTGCAGAAGACACCTTGACGAGGCGACTACGAACAGCGTCCAAAACTGCTTCGACCGGCAGCGCTATGGCGGCATCAGACGCCCTCAATGCCTCGACCGCCTTAGCGCTTTCTGACTTTACCGGGAGCCTTGACGAAGCATGCGGAAGAAGCTTCACGAAAGCATTCAGTCGATCGATTGCAAGCAACGCATGGGTCATTGGCTCTTACCCAACGCTTGTTGGATTTGTTCGCGCAATTTCATCAGTTCGTCGGACGTGCGGGCTGACAGGACAAAGCGAAGATCGATGCGGCGATTTTTATCGAACTCTGTCTGCGATGACCCCAACGCATCAGGAAGAGGACGACGCTGCCCATATCCCGAAAAGCCCAACAGAGGCTGTTGGTCAGAATTTCTTAGTGAGTCCAACGATGGCTGGGCCTGCCTAAGCTCCTTAAAAACATTTAGGGCCCTGTCCGTCGACAAACGATCGTTTCGAAGTTCGGAGTCCTTGGCAACAACAGCTCGCGCAGGCAACCGTCTCACCGGCTTCGCTAGGAGGGAGCCCTCAGTTGCGACCGGCGTAGCTGAAGGTTGAGCGATGCTTCTGTAAGCCTGTCGATCGGTGTGCCCCTCCACCAATACGGTTTCCAGGATTGGCGCCACGACACCACCGCATCCGGCTGCATCTCCGCCATTGACGTAGCACGGCAACGTGCTTGCCAGTACCGCAGCGAGCGCCTGCAACCTCGGCAGATTGTTCTTTCCGATTGTCGCGTCGCCAATCTTAAAGAGGAGATCCTCGGGAAGACGAAGGATGCCAGATGTTGGGTCGATCGAAACTGACACTCCTTTATTACTAAGGGATTGCTTCAGCGAGATCAACAATTGGCCACGAGCCGCTTCCCGATCCGCAATGTCTTTCTGCAATTGCGCAGCAGCGTCAAGCAATAGGGATCTAAATCTAGCATTTTCGGCATTAATAGCTGCTGCCCGCGCTGCCTCCCGCTTAGCGTCTGCCTCGGATTCGCGAGCTCGCCGCGTCGCCTCTGTCGCTTTCTTTTGGGCTTCAACATATTTGACATACTCAACCTTCTGGTCTTGCTCGGCCTCTCGAAAATTCAAGGCAAGCACGGTCAGCAACAGCAGAAAAATGAAGAGGATACCGACCATCATATCGCTAACCGAAGCGAAATACCCTTCTCCGCCACTTTCATCAGTCGCGTCCATCAGCGCCACAAGCCTACTCCGGAATCCGCCGTTTCATCGCTGAGCTTGGAAGTTGGGTCGACCCTCATTGGGGCTCGAGCACGCGAGTAGTGAAATCTTCCAGGGTATCCTGCAGGCCCTTCACCAGATTTCCAAGTTGAGTTGCTGCCTTTGCAAGGTTCTCATCAGTTCCGGCGACAAATACATGGACCTCGCGCGTGAAACCTTGAAGCCCATTTTGCAAGGCGACCAGAGTCTTCGAGAGTTCTTGATCAACGCCCTCAAACCGCTGAGATGCGGCCGCCAGGCTTTCGATCAGGCGTCCAGCGGCTGCGTGGGTGGCATCCAGCCGTTGGGCTACGCCAGCAATCTGATCCATAGACCTACCGACTATTTGGGCGACCTGATTCAGCGGCTCAACCGCAGTCCTCGCTGCTTGTCCAGCGAGTTGCATTTCATTTGCCGTCGCGGCCAAAGGGGTTACGGCCTCTTGCGTTGCGCGCTGTAAATCGGTCATCTTGCTGACCATCTCGTTGGTGGCCAAACTGATATCAGAGATACGCCCCGCCAGCCCTTCCGACGCACTCGCAATACAAAGAGCCGACTGTTCGGCCTCTCGCTCCCACGTCTTACTTGTGTTGGTCGCGGCATCGCCGAGTTCGCTCGCGACCCTTGAGGCGGTCGACTCGAACGTAGCCGCGGCGACTCCTACGCGCTCAGCCAGGGCGGTCAAGGCCTCCGTGCCTGTCGTTCGACTGTTCTCGGCGAGCAAGCGTAGTTCTTCCACAACCGCCTCGAGCTGCTTAGAGAGGCGCGCGGAACTCTGTGTAGCCTGTTCGCCGATCCGCGCCTCCATGCCGGCGGCAGCGACGGTGAGGCTCTCGGATACGTCTCGAGCAGCCTGCTCAAACATCTTAGCAGCTGCCTCGATTCGCTCCGACATATCACGACCGGCATTGGTCCCAGCCGCGCTCGTCTGATCGACGATGGTCCTTAGTCCGGTCGCTAGCCCACCTATCTGGTCCGTGATTCTTGAAAGCGCAGCTTCGGCACCTTCGCCCATGCGATTGGCCATCGCATCAGCGGACTGCGCCATTCGCACGGCGGCATCGCCAAGCCCTGACTGGAGTCCTTCGAGCCGTGAACTTAGACCCGCAAGGCTCTGCGCGACGTCTTGCATCCGATCGCCCGTACCGCCTTGAAGCCGTTGAACGAACGTGTCCAGCATAGCCTTCAGCGCATCTTCATTCCTTGAACCGATGCCATCGGCGAGACGTTGCATCGCGCTCGTCAGTGGCGCGATGTGCTCGCCCAGCCGGTCATTGAAGGCGTTGTCAAAAACTCCGCCAAGATTGACCGCGAGGTCAGTCGAAAACGTCTCCAATTGGATCGACTGGCGTTTGAGGAGCTCGTTGGCCTCTTGTTGCAAGGCCGCAGGAGTTAGGAGAGGCACTCTCGTTTCGAGAACCGTCAGAAAGCCATCGAGCGCTCGTTCGATGCGCTTCAAACAAGCCTTACGGAACAGCGCGTACATAATTGAGAGAAGCAGTCCGATGAGCGACGTGATGAACTTAAACGATGCAGTGGCCAGTAGATCCTGGAGCGCGGTGTTCCGCCCAGCCGGATCCGCTCCTCCTATGATACCGCCTGCCTTTCCTAACGCGGCAGCCAAGCCGAGGAAGGTGAAAAGCAGGCCGGCCCCAACCAGGAGATTTGGAAGGGCTGCATGATATCTTGCATCAACTCCAATGGCGGGAACACGCAGAAGACTTGTATCGAACCAGGCCCCCGCCCGGGCGGTAGCGCGTATCGGCCGATTGCTTTCCTGAGGCAGGACAAGGGATTCAGTATACTCGCGCCAGCGCGAACCCAAAACCGGGTCGGCAGCAATTTTCGGCGAGATGACCTCGTAGTTCCGTGCGAACTCGGTGGGGCTTCCGGTCTTTTCGATGATGCTTCTGGCACGGCCAAGCGCTCCAATCAGTCGATTTGCCCCACGAGCAAAGGAGACCCCGGATACAATGGCCCACAGCATCAGCACTATGCCGACGGCGAAAACCGTCTCGGGGTGGGTGATGAAGTGGGCGACAACCTGCATTTCCATTGATATTCAACCCAAACAAAACCCAACGCAGCGTGCGTGACGCACGCTGACACGTTCGAAAAACGTGTGTTATTTTAGCAGTACAATCATGATCATATCAATTTTTATTGGCACCCAACTCTTCGAGACCCGTGAGTGCACGCTTGTCCGCCTACCCGATGGAAGGGATGGAGCGATCTGGCGCGGACTGGCCTATCCAATAGCACGTCCGGATGGTCGCATCGAGATGGGCGGTGAAGCGTTCCCTCCAGCCGACTGCCTGCACGGGGATGCCAGCATCCAGGCGCCTCAAACCAATTTCGCGGTGATAGAGGGCGTCGAAGAAGCCTATCTGCTGCTCTCTGGATCGAGCCTAGCGTGCGAGACTGCAGCTGCGGCGCTCAAAGCTTCCGGGTATGACGTGCTCAGGATGGGAAGATATCTTGGTGATCCCGTCGACGGCATGGAAGCCGATTGGTTCATCCGCATCACGAAGCCGAGGGATGCGGGGGACTCGCTTTCGTCCCTCCTCACTGGCGTCCTCGCGGGTCAGACTCTGAACGTACATCGCCCGGAGACTGCTGCTGAACACCGTGCTCGGTTGATTGCTGGAGAACTGGCGGCGGTTAAGGCGCGCGAGGCCGCGCTGCGGGCGGAGGTCACCCGGCTAAAGCTTGAACGGACCACCGGCGTCCAAACACAGGCAGAGATCGACGAACTCAGGGCTGCCATCGAGTTCGAGCGAAGCTTGCGTCAAGAGGCGGATCTAGCGGCGTATGCGGCAGCGCAGCTGATAAACGAGCCTCGAGCAGATCGCCCCGTCAGCCCACCCGGCAAATTGAAAAGTGAAATTGAGGTGGTATTCGAAATTCTACTTCCTGACGTGCGGTTGATCCGGGACAGCTTAATCGTAATTGCTGCTGAATTCTCAAATCGGCGGGCGCTTTATCGCGGTCTCGCGGAATTGCGGAATGTAAGCGGCCGGCTACCGCCGACCTGGAAGAAGCTGAAGGGCTTGGGGGAATGGTGGGAGCGCCATATGAGCGACGGCCAGGATGACGCTGGCAGAGTCTACGCTCGACTTTCGAATACTGAGCGAATTTGGGACGTACTCATCTCGCACAAGGGCGACCAAGTGCGCGACATCGCCTGGTTAGCCCGTCAATAGTCTGCTGTCAGCAGCGCGGGCCAGATCCGCCCCACGCATTGCTGCACCATACAAATTCGGCGAACTCGTCGATGCAGCTCGATCGCACGAAGTTCATGCACACAACATCAAGTCGGCCGCAAACTAAGAAATCCGGGCATTAAAGATCGGACGTTGGGTACGCTCTGAGAGCCGTCGGAATTTCGGTGCATAGACGCCGGGGGGCTCCGAGAATTCTAGGCTGATCTTCTCCTCGCTGGGCGAGCCAGACACATAACTAGAGGACTTTGGGCTCGCCCAAAGATTCTTCTTTCATTTTTTCCGAAATTATGTATATGTCCTCCCGTCCTGCTTCCGCCGGAGGGGCGTGTCGCGACCGTCACGAGACGTGGGGAGTGGGATGCGATGGGCGCAGGGAATCGCAGCGTGGCCTCTGGTCGCGCGGACGAACGGTTCGTTGCGCACGGCGAAATCGTGCGGTCCTGACACCCCGATGCTGGTGTCCCGCGGCTGGCGTGCGCAAGCGCGCCGTCGCGCATGGTGGCCAACAAGCCCGGTGCACCAGGGAGACCACGTATAAGCCGTTCCAACCGTCGCGCAGGGAAGGCCGGGGGTGGATTCAATTGGTCGTCGCAACACTCGATGAGGAGGTTGCGATGGGCATTCGAAAGAAACGGTCAACGCGGGGC